>WJJN01000415.1 GCA_014729735.1 Candidatus Zhuqueibacterota bacterium | reverse complement strand
GCGCTCTTTCATTCGGTGAATATAGGGCGGTACAAATTGCTTCAATTGATTCGGATCGATTTTTTTATTCCACGCAGTAACGGCAATTCCGATTAGCACTGCGAGCACTGCAAATATAATGATCCCGTTCCACATAATGAATGTATTACCCCAGAATAACATGGGATAAGTTAAATTCGCAAGTTTCAGGACCACGCTGCCGATCAAAATCGTCAAAAAATCGAACCGGATGAAGAAATATGCAAATAATATCCCGATTGCAAAATTCTTGATCATGTTCAGGTAAATTGGCAATACAACGATCTCGCTTTCTCCGATAAAGCTAAATGTCCAAAGCAGAGCGCTGATGAAAATAATCAGCAAGTTACGGTTTATTTTATTTTTCAGAAATGAAACCGTGAACAGCCTGAAAATGGATTCACCGAATATAGAAGATGTAATCACGGAGAAAAAGGCATAAATTCCCGGCGCAACCAGGACGAACGGTGTAATATTGGTTTCTTTGGGATAAAAATAAATATTGAAAAAATTTGCACTCACTTTGATCAGAATTGTCATAAATCCGAGGGTGATGATTCCGAGACAGATGCCGCGAATTATGGAACGGCTCACGAGCGATGTCCGGATATTCAGCCTGTTTAACGCGTCGAAAGATAGCAGCTTTTCCGGCCATACCTGCCGCGACACTGATTCGCTGACTCCGAAGATCGCCAGTAGAAAGAAGCCCACGAACACCGGAGCGATGAGAATTGGTATCAATACTTCAAGAAAAGTATCCTGATAAGAACTGACGATGATATTATAGGCAGTAGCAAGTGCGACGATAATACTGATCGCGATGCCGCTCTTCAAGCTGATTTCATCTCGGCGCAATTTTTGAATAAGAATGACGATCAGTAATATAAAATAGATCATAAAAACGAGCACGCTGGGAACTTCCACGAAGTTGGTATTGTCCGAATCCCGGATGTATTCTTCCGGGGGGTTGAAGCTTTTACGATATTCTGTCAGGCTGGAGCCCGCTAATTTGATCTCGATTTCCACAGCTTCACCGTAAAAATCACTGCTACGTTTGTAAAGAATTGTATGGATCGAATCACCATTATGTCTGTAAAACGTGTAATTATTGCTGGAATCTCCCTCTATAATCTGCAGTATCGACCGTGCTTTTGTAATCGCTTGTTCTTTGGAAATGGAATCCGTTTTCACATCTTCTTCAAACTCTGCCTCAAATGATAGAAAATCACCTGTGGTGGTTAATGATGTGTTAAATTGAACAGACGCATTTTCTCCGCCAGGATCGTTCAGGTTGATAGTGATCGTTCCTTCGTCATCCTCAGATTTTATTCGATCCAGAAAATTTTCCGGTTTTTCCCAACCCACTTCCCAGTAATAAACCGGAATATGCTCACGCATTAATTCGTTTGCTCTTTCGCTGCCAAAACGCTTTCCGATGTATTTCAATTGCGATCGATCCTGACGAAACCGGATGTTGCGGTCAAAACCCACAACACTGAAACCAAGCTGCTCTATTTTCTGAAATGCGAGTGCTTCAATTTGTGCTGATGATTTTTTTAAAAAAACGCCTGCGCGGGGATATGTTTGTTGATAAAAAGTAGTATATAAAATGATGCCTATTATAGCCAGAAATAGAATGATTTTGTCGGCACTGGAAAATCCACTCTTCATTTCGATCCCTCTTTGGTTCAAAGTAACTATTTTCAATTAGAAAGGACATTCAAGTTCTAATACGTGTAATTCAGTACTTTGTTTAAAACGGATTAAGACAGTGCATCCAAGAATCTTATGTCTGATTTGGAAATACAAACTCAGAAAAATCTCGGATACTCAATTGCCAGCCCGTACGGAAAATAATAGCCCTCGGTTTCGCCCAAAATTTTGCCCTCATTGGTAAGGCGCACGATCTTGCCGCTGCCAACATCGGCGACAACACAACCACTATCTGCCAGATTTACGACCAGATTGCGAGGAAATGAAAAACCGGATGTCGATGCAGCGAGGGTCAACTCAGCATCGAATTTCAGGATTTTCGGTTCTGCTGACAAGCCGCCGCCGTCGATCACCCAGAGATCGCCGTTCTCCTTATTCACGGATAATTGATTTGCATCCCTGAACGGGTAGTTAATTTCAGTCAGATATTCTCCATCGAAACTCAAATGCACAACCCGCGTGCTATCGGCAACCCAAAGCGTGTGATCGTTTTCGTTGTAAATGATATCCTTTGGATTCATAAAAAAGTCTTGAATAACAGTCCTTGATTCTCCGCTCGCATCCAGACGGTATATTCTGTTGCTGCCGGGATCAGCGACCCAGCAATCGCCTTCAAGACCGGATACGGCTACGGACAACGGGGTGACAATGAAAACGTCCCTTATTTCCTGAATGGTATCTACCACAACCGAGGAGATGCGTAAAATGCTTCCCGCCCTGTTTGCACCCCATAATATATTTCTCCGGGAATCAAAGTCGATATCCACGGGATCAGAATAATTGACGGAAGCATAGCGGGTCAGCTCCGAAGACTCGATATGGTAGATACTGCCGTAGAAGATATCCGAATACCAATAGTTCTCGCGTCTGTCTGTTATCTCGATATCCCAGGGGAATCCCAATACAGTAGAATTGCTAATGGTGTGAATACCGTCATGGGAAATTTTGATGATGCGCTGATTGTCGGCATCTGTTGCCCATATTACTGACGGACCCGGAATGATACTCACGCTGTCCGATGCCGGCGTCTCGAAATCCACTCCTACAGCCGTAATACGATAACTGTATCTTGTATCGTATTCAACATTATAATCGATGAATTCCCGCTCATCCACTTCCAGTCGACGATAGAGCGAGAAAATCGTATCATCTGCTGTTTTTCGATAAACATTATAGCCTGCGAGGTCATTCAGTCGGATGAGATTCCAGGTCACATGGATGTCATCGAATTCCGAAAATATCCTAATTCCTGTGGGACGACCACCGGTGTCCGGATTTTTGGGATCCAACGGATTTGTCCGGTCACGATCCGAACAGTGGAAGATAGTTGATAAGATCAATATTAAAAATAACAAGAAAGCTGGCAAAGGTTTCATAATCAATAGATTTTTTCTACGTCGTTTTTTATGTCCTTGTAGTCATAACTCTTTAAAAATTGATAATATTCTAATATATACACAAAATTAATAAGAATCAACAATCAAATTCGATTTAGTGATTGATTTTTAAGACCATATTTTGTATCTTGTATGATATGAATTTAGCGATACTAATTTTTATAATAAAAAGAAAAGTAGGAATATAATGAAATTTCGAGATCGATTAAAACAGGATATAATAATATTCGACGGTGCGATGGGCACACAAATTCAGGCGCTGAATCCGACGGAAGAAGAGTGGGATGGCAAACTGGGATGTAGCGAAGTTCTGAATTTAACTGCACCGGACAAAATACAGAAGATACACGAAGATTATTATGAAGCCGGCTCCGATGTGGTGGAAACAAATACATTTGGCGCAAATGAAATCGTACTTGCGGAATATGAGCTGCAGGATAGAGCGCGCGAGATCAACCGAGTTGCTGCGCAAATTGCACGAAAGGCGGCGGATAATTATTCAAACTCGAAACCGCGCTTTATCGCAGGATCGATGGGTCCCGGGACCCGGCTAATCACGCTGAATCAGACCGATTTCCCGACGATGTATCATTCCTATTCCGAGCAAGCCAAAGGACTCATCGAAGGTGAGGTGGATTTGTTCATTATCGAAACGTGTCAAGATTTATTGCAAATTAAAACCGCTCTGCTCGCGGTACGCGACGCAATGGCAGAAATGAATTACGATGTTCCGATTATCGTCTCGGTAACTGTGGAAACCACAGGCACATTGCTGGTGGGCAGTGAAATGAGTGCGGTGCTCGCGGCGTTGGAGCCGTTCAAGATCGATGTTCTGGGAATGAATTGCGCCACCGGACCCAAACACATGCGCCCGTATATCCGGCAGATTTGT
>WJJN01000414.1 GCA_014729735.1 Candidatus Zhuqueibacterota bacterium | reverse complement strand
GCGGCATTTAACTTCTACACATTTTTTGCTGCGATGCTGATCGTCGGCTCTATCCTGTTGTATTTTCGGAAGGGATTCAAGGTATTCCTGTTGTTGATGATCCTTAATATAAGCGTGGGAATCATTACACCATTTCT
This sequence comes from Candidatus Zhuqueibacterota bacterium, assembly GCA_014729735.1. Classification (GTDB taxonomy): domain Bacteria; phylum Zhuqueibacterota; class Zhuqueibacteria; order Thermofontimicrobiales; family Thiofontviventaceae; genus Mariaggregatimicrobium. Next base: position 15,393 of record WJJN01000414.1, on the reverse strand, counting down.
CTGGGGAAAGCTTCACAGCTATCAGCAACATCGAATCCTGACTTTTTTAGGACTAGAGCTTGATCCGCAAGGTGCTGGCTATCAGGTTATTCAGTCCAAAGTAGCAATCGGATCCGGTGGCTTCTGGGGAAAGGGATTTCTTGAAGGAACACAAACGCAATTGCGATTTTTACCGGCGCAGCACACTGATTTCGTATTTTCAGTAATTGGGGAAGAATTTGGTTTCATCGGCGTGTTGTTTATATTATTTCTGTTTTTGATTCTGTTGAGAAGAGGCATTTTCATTGCATCCGTCGCTAGAAATAAATTTGCCAGTTTGCTCTGTATCGGTTCTGTAACGATCATCGCTTTTCATATGTTCGTGACGATTGGAATGACCGTCGGAATTATGCCGGTAACCGGAATTCCCCTGCCATTTATAAGCTATGGCGGATCTTCGCTTATCACAAGTATGGTATTAATCGGTTTTATAATTAACACCTCCATCAGGAGGTATAAATATTAACTTAATAATATAGAGAGTAAAAGTGTATCCTAATCTATTCAAAATCGGACCATTGGAAATTCACAGCTACGGACTCATGTTGGCAATTTCTTTTCTGATTGGCATTCTATTTGCCATGTATCGAGCGAAAAAACAAGGTGTAGATCCAAATAAAATTATGGACCTTGCAGTTGTCATTGTAATTAGCGCAATTTTAGGAGCCAGATTTTTATATGTAATATTTCATCTGGATGAATTTCGAGGCAATTGGCTCGATGTGATCAATCCTTTCCAAAGCAGCGGACAGATTGGTATTGCAGGATTGACGATGCTTGGAGGCTTTTTAGCAGCGCTGTTTTTCGCTTTATTATATATGAAGTTAAATAAACTCCCAATGCTGAAAATTTCCGATATTATGGCGCCTTCATTGGGTCTCGGAATTTTCATTACTCGAATCGGATGCTTTTTAAATGGCTGTTGTTACGGAACTCCAACAAATGTTTCCTGGGCAATGATTTTTCCCTCGGAAAGCGCTGCGGGTTATCATTTTACGAATATACCAATTCATCCGGCGCAATTATATTCCTCCGCATACGGTTTGCTGATTTTTGTTGTACTACTACTGGTAGAGCGCTGGAAGAAATTTGATGGTTTTTTGTTATATGTTTTTCTTATACTTTACGGAATTTCCAGGTTTACCGTGGATCTGTTTCGATATTATGAAGAAAGTATGGTTCTGTTTACAGTTGGAAATACGCCAATTTCTTTGAATCAGGGAATTAGTTTGTTGATGATATTGGGAGGTAGCCTGTTGATAATTTATAATCTACTCAGGTTTAAGAGAGTAAGTGAATAAATCACATGCATGTTGAATTAAAAATGAAAATACTTCTTGACTTTTTTGAGAAATTTTAATACATTTTTAGTAATAAATTACTTAAACTCTTTTATTTACGAAAAATGGAGATAAAATCTTGAGACGGCGGAAAGAATTAGTATGGTTATGGTTGCTGTTCAGTTTTTTGTGGGCAACCTTGTATGCCGGAGGGAGAAAAGGCGATATGGGCATCGGATTCAAAGCCGGATTTAACCGACTTGAAGGAGATTTTAAAAATCCCGCTCTTAAACCTTTTATTTACGGAAACTTGGGATACAACCTAAATGATTTCGTTTCCCTCGGTTTTGAGGGAGGATATTCCACATTGGGGGATAATGACAGTACAAATTTTAAAACCACTATTTTCCCGTACGAGGCTCATTTAACTCTTAATTTTTTCCCTCTCAGCAAAGCGAATATTTACGCTGTGTTAGGCGGAGGGGGATTCTATTGGGAGGCGACGGATAACGATACTGTGCTGAAATACCCAGGTAGCGAGGAACGAATGGAGGGAGTAGATTCATTTATCAAAGCCGGCGGTGGCGTTGAATTTACTCTAAATAAAATGCGGAATCTGTTTCTGAGTATTGGAGCAACGTACCGCTATTCTCTAACGGATTGGCTTGACAGGAATGACAGCGGTGATGAAAACGATGGCATCATCGATTTTTATGCCGGTCTAACATATTATTTCAGAACAAGCACCCGCGGCGACAAAGACAATGATGGAGTTCCGGATGAATTGGATTTGTCAGTGACTCAGGCAGAAGACAGAGACGGATATATGGATCATGATGGCAAACCGGATGGTGTTCCCCATCTGACCAGTGTTCAGGAAAGTAGCGAAATGCAAGATAAAAAAGATACAACCCCACCGGTTGTTATTCATAATCCGATAAATGATATCGAGGCAGGCAGTGATATCAATATACAGGCTGAGATATTCGAGAACAAAGAACTAAAAGTTGCTTCGGTACTATATCGCCCGAAAGGATTCAATCATTGGAGTGTTGTAAAATTACAAAATCTCGGTGGAATTCTATATCAGGGTACGATCCCGGGTAAATTCGTAAGGAAACAGGGTCTGGAGTATTGTGTTATTGCGGTTGATGAGGCGATAAGCGGAGTCGGGTATTGTGGTTTGCCAAAGCGCCCTGTGAATGTAGATGTTATCGGAAATCCGAAATTGTGGCGGATATTGAACGGCACTGCCGCATTATTGGGTTGGGGTACGGCAAGTTACATAATTTTAAGAAAACAAAAATAGTGAGGGGCAAAAATGAAAATCATTTTAAAGCAATTATTAATCACATTAATCGCCCTGTTTTTAATATTCGGCTGTGCTGCTAATTCTCCAAACAACGATGCAGAAAGCCGCGAAGAGATGGGCGAAGATGTCGACGATCTTTTCGGTATACCGGAAGATGAAGAATCCTCCGCACCAAGCGATGACGAGGCAGAAGTACTGAGATTATTAGGTATTTCAAAAGAGGAAGCCTCCGAGCAAACTTCAGAAGAGATTGAGCCGACTGAAGAAGCTACGGAACTAAATGATGAGATAAATCGACTGGAAAATCGACTTGATCAGAAAGATTCTGAGATATCGAATTTAAAATCAGAAATCGCATTAAAAGATCAGAAAATAGATGAGCTACAATCTTCCCTGGAACAAACGCCTCGTCCGGAAAGCTATTCTGCGGCGACAGGTTCTTTCAAAGAACAGTATAATATTGCACTTTCCGAGTATAATAGTCGAAATTATAAATCAGCAATCAGTCGCTTTCAGGATTTACTAGCCAGGGATTACAATAATTCATTATCTGATAATTGTCAATACTGGATTGGCGAAAGTTATTATGGATTAGGTAATTTCAACCAGGCAATTGTAGAATTTACAAAGGTTTTTTCTTTTAGTAAATCGAATAAGTTCGATGACGCACAACTCAAATTGGGATTATGCTATTATCGATTGGGAGATAAAGAGAAGGCGCGTGAAGAATTTAGCCGATTGGTATCTGATTATCCAAACAGCGAATACGTTAGTAAAGCGCAACAATATTTATCTCAATTATAGGTTTCTTTTGACATAAGTTTTGTTGAGAAATTACGAAATTTTAATGTACGTGTTTCGATGACCAGACTTTTATTTAATTGATCTCGAATTTGTTTATATTGAAAAGCTGGAAAGATATGTTTTTTCCAGCTTTATTTTTATCAACGTTAAATTATTACAGTTATAAGTCGATGATTATCTCGATAAAGGAAATTGTCTATGGCTCAAGAAAAACGAACACCACCGGAATTACGAAAAGATCCGATAATTGGCAGATGGGTAATTATATCGACGGATCGAGGAAAAAGACCTCTGGACTGGTCGGTGGAACCGGAGAAAAAAGCCGGTGGTTTCTGTCCGTTTTGTCCCGGAAATGAAGACAAAACGCCCCCGGAAATATATTCGGTACGCCCCGATGGTTCGGATCCGAATACACCTGGATGGAAAATTCGAGTGGTTTCGAATAAATTCCCGGCTCTTCAAATTGAGGGGGAGTTGCTCAGAAGAGGAGAAGGAATTTTTGATAAAATGAATGGTGTCGGCGCTCATGAAGTTCTCATCGAAACGCCGGATCACTACCTTGATATGAGTGAATTGTCGGATATTCACGTAAGAGATATCTTCTGGGCAATAAAAACACGGATCAATGATTTACAAAAAGATATTCGGTTTAAATATATTCTTGCTTTTAAAAATCATGGAAGTGCAGCCGGAGCATCTCTCGCACATTCACATATTCAAATGATTGCTACGCCGATTATTCCCAAAAGAGTTCAGGAAGAAATGGAAGGAGCTCAAAAATATTATAAATATAAGGAACGTTGTATCTTTTGCGATATCATTCGACAGGAATTACATACGGATATCCGGATTGTCAAAGCAAATAAGAATTTTGTATCACTCGAGCCGTTTGCAGCTCGATTTCCTTTCGAAACGTGGGTCATGCCGATAAATCACTCTTCACGATTTGAAGATATCTCATACGATGATACATTGGAACTTGCAAAATTAATGAAAGAAATTTTGCAAAAAATAAAGACGACTCTTGGAAATCCGCCGTTTAATTTCATAATTCACACAGCTCCGCAACAGGAGGAAAGTAATTATGAATATCATTGGCATATCGAAATTATTCCCAAATTAACGAAAATTGCCGGATTCGAGTGGGGATCCGGATTCTATATTAATCATGTCCCACCGGAAGACGCAGCCAGACTGTTACGCGAAGGAGGCGGGCAATAACCATTTAATTGAAAATTAAGTTGGAGTGCTCATGAAATCGACGTTTAAAATTCTATTCGTTTCGTCTGAAATTGCACCATTGGCTAAAACAGGAGGCTTGGCAGATGTATCCGGCGCATTACCGAAAGCTCTTAAAACATTGGGACATGATATTCGCCTTGTAATGCCTGAGTATGGCTCGATTGATAAAGATTTATACGGTGACCATATCGAAACAAACTTTCAAAACATTAAAATTAAAATCGGAACGGAATTTAAAAATGCGAATATCGGTTCAACATTTCTTCGTAACCCGGAAGTGAAAACCTATTTAATTGGTAACGATCATTATTATAACCGACAGGAGTTGTATCGCAATCCTGAGACAAACGAGGATTGGAGCGATAATGCCGAGAGGTTCATATTTTTTAACAAAGCAATACTGGAAATGATCAGGGCATTGGATTGGCGACCTGATATTATTCATATCAATGACTGGCAGGTATCGCTTATTCCCCTTTTTCTGAAATTACACCATCGAAACGATCCGTTTTACGAAGGTATTAGAACAATGCTAACGATCCACAACATTGCGTATCAGGGGCTTTTTCCAAAACATGTTTTGAAATTGATGAACATCGATGATGCTCTGTTTTATTCAGGCAGTAGCATTGAGTATTGGGGAAAGGTAAACTTTTTGAAAATCGGGATCCTGCATTCAGATATTATTACCACAGTAAGTAAAACTTATGCAAAAGAAATTCAGCAAAATGAAGATGTTGGATTCGGATTGCAGGGTGTATTGCAAAGCCGATCCGAAGATATCTATGGAATCGTGAATGGCATTGACTATTCGATCTGGAATCCGAAAATCGATAGTTTCATTCCGTCAAATTACGACGCAACCGATCTTTCCGGAAAATCTGTTAGTAAGAAAGAACTCACGCTTCGGAATGGTTTGAAATATGAACCGGAGATACCGGTAATAGGAATTATATCCCGACTGACAGATCAGAAGGGATTTGATCTTATCGAAGAGATATTCGATGATTTGATGAAAATGAATTTGCAGTTTGTTTTGTTAGGCACCGGAGATAAAAAATATCACGATATATTTGAATCGTATCAAAAAAAATATCCTGATAAGACAGGAATCAATTTGCTGTTTGATAATCAACTGGCGCACTTAATTGAAGCCGGATCGGATATTTTTTTAATGCCTTCCAAATTCGAGCCCTGTGGATTAAACCAGATTTACAGCTTGAAATACGGTACTATTCCGATTGTGCGCTCGGTGGGTGGTTTAAAGGACACGATTATTAATTTTGAAGGGAAACGTGAAAACGGAACCGGTTTTATTTTTAAAAAATATTCAGGAAAAGAGTTGTTAAAGACGATAAATAAGGCAGTGGAAGTGTTTAAAGACAAACCAGTGTGGAACAAAATAATTCAAAATGCGATGGCAAAGGAATTTTCATGGGATGTGTCTGCAAAGCATTATGAAAAACTTTATCGCAAATTGCTAAAGTGAAATTAACTGTAATAAAATTATGTTTTTCTGTTTCATTATGTAACATTGTTTCGAGTCAACACATGGAATTTTATCCGTAAAATATAAACAGTTTTTGAATAACTTTAGAGAATAAACATCTTACATAACTATTTAATCAGGTGGCATTTAATTTGCAACAGACCGGATAACTGATAAACTCCTTGCACTGCAACCAAATATTAAATCGGAAAGGTCTTAAAATACCAATGCAAGGAATCGCTATTAATGTAAATCGAATCGGAGCGCGGGGAGATATCGCTCTTTTAAAAATCAAGGGATATGTTGATACAACAACCTCAACGGAAGTGAGTGGATATCTGTCAAACTTGTTGCACAAGAATATACATCAGTTTATAGTAGATATGGGAGGCGTAAATTATGTAAGTAGTGCCGGATGGGGGGTGTTTGTCGGAGAATTAAGGGGTATACGGGAATACGGTGGCGATCTCAAGATTGCCCAAATGACGCCTGACGTATACGAAGTGTTTGCAATGCTTGAATTTAATAAAATTCTTGACTATTATGAGGCAATAGAAGAAGCGATTAATGACTTTGATATAATGATGGGCTTGGACCTCACAAAGAGTATCGAGAGAAAGCCTGTTAAAGTTAGAAAAGAAGATGTAACTGTCGGAGCGCCGGCAGATAAAGCAAAGGCGCGCGCTAGTACAGAAGATCCCACCAAGAAAAAGAAAAAATGGTCTTCAACATCGAAAACAAGTGTCGATGAAGTCAACCTTCCGCTGGCAGAAAAAGTGAAAATAATAGTCATTGAAGATCCGAATAAGGGTATCCTAAAAATTCAAAAAGAATTAAATACGAAACGCTTCGGCTTCCATAAAACCAATGTCTTGAAACTGCGAAAGATTCTAAAAGATTATAACTTGGAAACAAAAGAAAAAAGACATCGCTTTTACCGTTCCCGTTAGACAATAATGCTAAAAAATTGTTGAGCCTCTATATCTGTCTTGTGCTGAAATATACAAGTAAAGGGGCTTTTTTTAGATAACCAAATCTGAGACAAAACTATGAAAAAACAATATTATTATCTAACTATTTTAATGAGTATTTTTATTTTTTGCGGGCAGATTTTGCCGGAAAATACATTTGCTCAAAGAAGGTCCAGAGCTCGGTCGAAATTCCAGCCCGGAGATGCCATTCGGATAGAAATTATCGAGATTATGGAAACTCAAGGACAATCCACAAACATCGATGTTGATGATGATTATTCGATTGACAGAGACGGATCAATAACCATGCCTCTGGTAGGAGAAATAAAGGTTATCGGGCATAATACTGAAACATTGATCGAGTTACTGTCTCAGAAATTTAGTCCCTACTTTAAGGAGCCATTCATAACCGTTACGCCGCTAATTCGTTTGACGATAATGGGAGCGTTTAATAAACCGGGTTCATATCGTATCGATCCTGAGGAATCGTTATGGGAGTTAATCGAAATGGCGGGTGGTCCGGCAACAGGTTGTGATTTAGCGACGCTGCGCGTAGAACGCAGTGGCGAGGTTGCTATCGAAAACTTGCTATCCAGTTTCGAGCGGGGACATTCGCTGGAGGAAATCGGCGTACGATCCGGTGACCAGATCGTTGCCGAATTTAAAGACGAAATCGGGATAAGAGATATTTTTGATTATACCAGATTTGCTATTACATTAGTATTATTATATTTGCAAATTGAAAACCTATCGAACCGATAATATCCAGGGAGTTTTTTATAATGAATGAAGATTTGTATTATGAAGAGGATATACGAGAGGAAGAAGAAGAAGGTATAGACTTTAATCGCTATATCCAGATTTTTTGGAAACGCAAATGGCTGATATTAGCTATTTTCGTGATTATTACCGTGCCCTGGTTCTTTTATGTAAAAAGTCTTCCTCCTACCTATGAAGCATTTTGTGATATTGAATTTAGAAGTCTTGAAGGTGAGAATCAGAATTTGATTACGGAAAGCCGGATAATAAAACTGCGCAGCAGAAGCTTTGCCGAAAAAGTTGTTGCCCAGTTGGGATTGACCCTTTCTCTCGATTCAAAGGATCAGAAAGTAAACCGGCATCAATTATTCGAGGAATTTCATACGAACCAGAATCCCAAGAGCGGAGATTATGTATTTGAAAAAAAGAATGACGGCACATATACGATTCATTTGGTTAACGATGAGAGAAGAAAGTTGATCCACCAGGGATCAGTCTTTCAAGGAATTTTAGATACGGTGAAAACAAACGCCGGATTTACATTTCAGCTTGCTCCGGATTTGACAAATGTGCCGGATAAAATTGAGTTCAGAATTTCCATGTTTAAGCTGGCAGTGCAATCATTTCGCAGCAGAACCAATGTTGGATTTCAGGGTCCGAATATATTGCGCTTGACAATGTCTGATACCGATCCGGTATTGGTAGCAAAAATGGTGAATAGTCTTGCCGAAATTTATGTAGAAGAAAGCATGTCACTGAAGCGCTCGAGCGTTGAAGACAGACGCAAGATAATAGAAAACAAACTTCGAATCGCAGAAAAACAGCTTGCGGAATCTGAAAAAAAATTAAAAGAATTTAAAAGCACACATTTGGTTAGTATTGACGCTGAGACAGATGATCGGGTTTCACGGCTAAATGAATCCGAAGAACAATTGGAATCTTATAAAAAGCAAATCGATGCTCTGGACGAGCTTTTAGGTAAATTGCGACTGGCAATCGATTCGGAAGCGGAAAAAAACCGTGTGAAATATGTTTATCGGCAGTTAGCGAGTTTGCCCACATTCGATTCCAATTATAAGATGGGCGCCCTAAAAAATCAACTTCTCGACCAGGAAGATGAGTACGAACAGTTAGTTAGCAGCGGACTTACAAAGAAACATAAAAAAGCGATTGAGCTAGAAAAATCAATAAATAATTTGCAACAGGAAATTAAAAGCGAAGCAATTGCACATCGCGGGGAATTGAAAAAAGAAACGATTTCCTTGCAAAGTACTATATCAAATTTAAAATATAATTTGAAACAAAAACTGCCTGAAGATCAATTTACGATGATGGTACTGGAGCGGGAACTTCGGGCAAATGAAGAAATTTACCGACAGTTGAAAGCGCAATCACAATTGGCGAATATTTCGGAAGCCGTGGAAAACGAGATCGTCGAGATTTTGGATCCGGCACTGGTTCCGGATTATCCTGTGAATCGTGATAAAAAGAAAAAAGCGGTTATGGGAGCAATGTTTGCTTTGGCGCTTGGATTTGGCGTGGCGTTGGGTCTCGATTTTCTCGACAAAAGCATTAAAACCGTTGATGATGTCAAAAAATATCTGAAGATGAATGTCCTCGGTACGATTCCTAATATCGAATTTAAGGATATCGGAGATCACCAGGATTCGGAGAAAATAAAGCAAATTGACCAGCAATTGGTGACGTATGATTACTCACCCACGCCGATTGGAGAGGCGTACCGTTCGCTGCGAACTAATCTGGTGTTTTCCAAATCCGCAGGTCGAATTCAATCCTTTGTCATTACGAGTACATCACCGGGAGACGGAAAGTCATTCACTGCAGCGAATCTGGCAATCTCGATCGCCCAACAGAAAAATAATACCTTGCTTATCGATGCGGATTTGCGAAGAGGTGTACTGCATAATACTTATGGAGTGCCTAAAGAACCTGGTTTTACGAATTACCTGACGAATATGGCTACATTCAATCATGTTGTCAACGAAACAATGATCCCGAATCTATCATTGATTAGTTGTGGTTCATTGTTGCCCAATCCGTCGGAATTGTTGGGATCGAATCAAATGAAGCGGTTTCTGGATGAAGCTAAGCGAAAATTTGATATCGTGATATTCGATAGTCCGCCCTTGAATGCAGCCACCGATGCCATCGTTATCGGTACACAAGTGGATTCTGTTGTGGTGGTAATTCGATCCGGTGTGACGAACAGAAAAATTGCTAAGCAAAAATTGGAATTATTCAGGAATGTACCAGCTCGCGTGCTCGGGATTATTCTAAATGGAACCTCAGCCGAATTTGGGCACGACGGATACAGCTATTATCACTATTAATGAAAAGGGAAATATGAAACTATTAGTCACTGGCGGGGCTGGCTTCATTGGATCGCATCTAATTGAAAGATTAATTAAGGACGGACACGAAATTTGGTGTCTGGATAATTTCAACGATTATTACAATCCTGAAATTAAGCGCGGTAATATCGAGCCTGTCCAGGATCATCCCAAGTATTCGCTGATCGAAGGGGATATACTTGATGAAGAATTGCTGAATAAATTGTTCGCGCAAACTTCATTTGACTGTATTATCCATCTGGCGGCACGGGCGGGAGTGCGACCTTCCATTAAACAGCCTAAACTGTACCAGGAAGTAAACATTCGCGGAACGATGAATCTCCTTGAAAAAGCAAAGGAGTTCGGTATCAGAAAATTTGTCATGGCGTCGTCCTCTTCGGTTTACGGAAATAATAAAAAAGTGCCATTCAGTGAATCTGATTTTGTGGACAATCCGATTTCACCTTATGCCGCAACAAAGAAAGCATGCGAACTGATCGGATTTACCTATCATTCGCTATACAACATCTCTGTGACTTGTTTGCGATTCTTCACAGTATATGGTCCTCGTCAGCGACCGGATATGGCGATTCACAAATTCACGAAATGGATCGATAATGATGAGCCGATAGATATTTACGGAGATGGTACTGCAAAACGGGATTTCACGTTTATTTTCGATATTGTTGATGGCATTGTTAAATCGGTTGAACGCTGTGCAGGATACAATATTTATAATCTGGGCGAATCCAGGGTCATTCAATTGTCTGACCTGGTTGATGTTATTCAAAGAACACTTGGTAAAAAAGCACGCATCAATTATAAACCGGTGCAGCCGGGTGACGTGAATATCACGTATGCCGATGTTTCTAAGGCAAAAAAAGAGCTTGATTATAATCCGTTAGTGGGGATAGACGAGGGTATTTCACACTTTGTCGATTGGTACAGAAAAAACAAATCGGCTTAAAAGAGGCAGCTTGGGATTTATCTATGGTAAAGGAAAAAGAAGCATTTCTGGTAAATTTATTTAAAACGATCGATAGCATTGTCATCGTATTATCCTTCGTACTTGCTTATTTTATTGATGATTTTATCAGAACGATATATGATTTCAGCGAAATGGCGTATGCGATAGCTCCGACATTCGAAGGATTCATCTTTTTTGCGACAAAAAATTTACCGCTGACAATCACCTTCCTTCCTACATGGTTGATATTATCAACCGGTTTAGGATTATATAAAGATATCCGAACACGACCATTTTTGAAAAATATTTCTATCATTATAAAAGTCGGAATTATTTCCGTGCTAGTATTCTCTGCAATATTCTTCATTTTGAAAATGCAGCTCACAAGTCGATTGTATGTCGGTACCTTTACGGTGACTACAATACTATTGCTGATCATCGAAAAAAAGCTGCTCTACATTGCTTTGGATAAAGTTCACGAGCACGGATTTAACCGCATCAATCTGTTGATCGTGGGAACAGGGCGCAGGGCGCAGGAATTTATCAAGATCGTGAAAGCCCATTCCAACTGGGGGTTGCGTGTGGTCGGACTCATTGATGATGAGCACGGCATGTTCGGTAAGGAGATCGAGGGATTCCGTGTGCTTGGCAGACTGCAGGATATTCCGTTTATTTTGCATCGTAAAGTAATCGATAGGGTTATTTTCGTGGTGCCCCGTTTATGGCTGCATCGAATGGATGAGGTGATTATGGCGTGTGAACGGGAGGGTATCCCGACCTCGATTTCTATGGATCTTTATGACTTGAGAATTGCTCATGTGCGCCAAACAAATTTCAACGGATTCCCATTGCTGGAATTCGAAACATTTCATGCCAAGGAATGGGAATTATTTATAAAGAGATTTATGGATATTATATTTTCCATTTCTTTTTTAATTTTAACTTTGCCAGTGTTTATAATTACTGCACTGGCGATTAAGCTTACGTCGCGGGGTCCTGTATTTTTCAGCCAAATTCGTTCCGGAGTCAATGGCAGAAAATTTACGCTTTATAAATTTCGTTCGATGATCGTTGGCGCGGATATGAAGAAAAAGCATCTCGAACAGACTAATGAAATGGATGGTCCGGTATTCAAAATGAAGAAAGATCCGCGAGTGACAATCGTTGGAAGGATCATTCGAAAATTGAGCATCGATGAATTACCTCAATTAATAAATGTTTTGAAAGGCGACATGAGCATCGTCGGACCGCGACCGCCATTACCGGTGGAAGTTGAAATGTATAAACTGTGGCAGCGGCGACGACTGAGTCTGAAACCGGGGATCACCTGCATCTGGCAGGTTAGTGGCAGGAATAAGATTAAGTTCGAACGCTGGATGGAAATGGATTTGGAGTATATCGATAACTGGTCACTTTGGCTGGATCTGAAAATACTTATTAAGACATTTTTTGTTGTTCTTTTTGGGTACGGAGCACAATAATTCGGGATTTTAGAGAAGTTTATGGTGGACGTGCGGCAGAATAAACCCGCATTTAACTAACCTCAATTAACTTCACTTTCAATAGTTGTGGAATAAAATATTTTTTCGATTATCGGGATTTCGGAAAAAGTCATTAATAGAATTTACACCTTGAGCGAAACAGGAAATCTTGAGTTTTCAATCGGGTGCTTATTTTTAAATTAAAGGTTGAATGATATGAAAGTTTTGATGATTGCACCGCAGCCATTTTTTCAACCGCGAGGAACGCCGTTAAGCGTTCTGCATCGTTTGAATACGCTTTCGAAATTGGGACATGAAATCGACCTGGTGACGTACCATCTTGGGAAAGACATTGATATACCGAATGTGAGATATCATCGTATTCCCAAAGTACCATTTGTCAATAAAATAAAGATCGGACCATCGAAATCGAAAATTGTTCTGGATATGTATCTGTTCTTTAAAACGCTGCGTCTTCTCATGAAAAACGATTACGACCTCATTCATTCACATGAAGAAGCCGGATTTTTTGCGACCTGGTTTGCAAAGCGATTCAAGAAATTGCATTTATATGATATGCATTCGAGCCTTCCGCAGCAGTTAACAAATTTCAAGTTTACGAAATTTAAATTTTTCATAAAGGCTTTTCACAAACTGGAAAATAATACAATCTCCAACGCGGACGCAGTAATTACGATTTGTCCGGAGTTGTATAATTATGTGAAAGAGAATTGGTCGGAAAAAGAACAGATGCTCATCGAAAATGTCGCGGATAACACCACGGTTTTTGCACGAGAGGCAAAGGATGATCTTCGGGAAAAATACAGTCTTAACGGTCATCTGGTTATTTTGTATTCCGGTACGTTTGAGCCGTATCAGGGAATCGATTTATTGATAGATTCCGGGAAGAACGTTGTCGAAAAATTCGATCACGCTCGTTTTCTGCTTGTAGGTGGTCACAGGGATCAAATCGAAAAATATCAACGGAAAGTCAAATCGCTGAACTTGGATGATTATTTTGTTTTTGCGGGACAGGTAAAACCAGAAGAGGTCGTGGATTTCATCAATGTGGCGGATATACTGGTCACTCCGCGTATCGAGGGTAATAATACACCATTGAAAATTTATGAATATTTGCGAGCAGGGAAACCGATTGTTGCTACGAACCATATTACCCATACTCAAGTACTCGATGACTCGGTCTCCGTTTTAACAGAATGCGATCGAAAATCGTTTGCCGATGGTATTCTAAAAGTTATCGGCGATAATGAACTGCGCACGACCATTGCTCAAAATGCCAGAAAATTAGCCGATGAAAAATATAGTTACGAAGTTTATGTCAAAAAATCAGAAGATATTTATAAAGTTATTGAAAATAAATTAGAGCTCAGCTAGGAGAAGAACTGATGTGCGGGATTTGCGGAATTGTTAACATAGAACATGAAGACCCAGTAAAGAATGATGTTGTAAAACGGATGTGCGATGTTATCAGACACCGCGGTCCAGATGATGATGGGATTTTAGTTGACGGGCACGTGGGGCTCGGGATGCGTCGATTAAGTATCATTGATCTGCAAACCGGGAAGCAGCCGATTTCCAATGAAAATGAATCGGTCTGGATTGTGTTTAATGGTGAAATCTATAATCATGTTGAATTGCGCAATGAGCTGGAGAAAAAAGGGCATCGATTTAAGACAAAAACCGATACCGAAGCAATTGTGCATGCCTATGAGGAGTGGGGGGAAAATTGCGTTCGCAAATTGAACGGAATGTTCGGCTTTGCAATTTGGGATAAGCGAAAACAGATGATGTTCATTGCCCGGGACCGGATCGGTATCAAGCCCATGTACTATTTTTTCGATGGCAAGCGGCTGGTATTCGGCTCGGAATTGAAATCGATTCTAAAAGCAGGAGATATACCAAGACGAGTCGATTTGCAGGCATTGGACAATTTTTTGACTTTTGAATATATTCCGGCGCCATTGAGCATTTTTCAGGATATAAGGAAATTACCGGCAGGTTATTATTTAACGCTGCGGAATGGCGACGTAAAAGTTCGGAATTACTGGGAACTGAATTTTCAAACGAATGGATTGGATGAGCGATCTGTCCAGGCTAATTTAAAGGAACTGTTACAAGATGCAGTAAAAGTCCGGTTGATGAGCGACGTGCCTCTTGGTGCATTTTTGAGTGGTGGTATCGATTCCAGCACTACCGTTGCACTAATGGCGCAGGTCATGGACCAGCCGGTGAAGACATTTTCCATTGGCTTCGAGGATTCCACATACAACGAGCTGGAATATGCTAGAATGATTGCGAAGAAATACAATACCGAGCATCATGAATTTATCATCAAACCGGATGCTGTGGAATTGACCGAAAAACTGATCTGGTTCCTGGACGAGCCGTTCGGTGATTTTTCGATTTTCCCGACATATCTGGTCTCCAAAATGGCTCGCGACTATGTAACCGTCGTCTTATCAGGGGATGGCGGTGATGAGCTATTCGCCGGGTACGACACGTACATCGCAGACCGGCTTTATTCAAAATATGCTAAAATTCCGCGGTTTATTCGGAACGGCTTGATCGCTACGGCGGCGGAGATGATCCCTCCCACGTCAAAAAAGAAGGGCTTTATTAATCGCACCAAACGCTTTGTTGAGGGTGCAAAATTGCCGGAAGATTTGCGGCATACGAG
>WJJN01000413.1 GCA_014729735.1 Candidatus Zhuqueibacterota bacterium | reverse complement strand
CTCGAAAGAGTCGGTGATCCGGCGCTACGATCACGAGGTGAAGGGCAAGACCGTGCTCAAGCCGTTAATGGGTCCCGGAGGTGTTGCGCCGCAGGATGCCGCAGTAATGCGAATCGATCTCGAATCCCACGCCGGCGTTGCTATTTCCAATGGGATTCTGCCGCGTTACGGGGATATCGATGCATATCAGATGTCCGCCGGCGCCTTCGACGAGGCGATCCGACAGATCATTTCGGTTGGAGGAAAACTGCCTGATCCTGAAAATCCGGAAAATCGCTTCTGGTCGGTGAACGATAATTTCTGCGTGCCGGATTCGGCGTATGACGAGCGAATGAATCCCGACGGCAAGTACAAGCTGGCTCAGCTCGTGCGCATGTGCGAGGCGCTTTATGACAGCTCCACTCATTTCAATATTCCCATGACATCGGGCAAGGATTCCATGAAAAATGACTTCGTGGGTGACGGCGTGAAAATCTCGGTGCCGCCGACGATCCTGTATTCAGTCGTAGCAAAGATCGATGATATCAGGTCTATCGTGACTGCGGAATTCAAAAAGGAAGGCGACCTGATCTATCAGATCGGGAAAACATATAACGAGCTTGGCGCATCGGAGTTTTATCATCTATTTGATGAAATCGGGGCGAATGTGCCGATGGTGCGGCGGGAGGATGCGCTGCGAATCTACCGGAAAATAATGCAGGCAAATGATAGAAAATTAATCCGCTCATGCCACGATCTATCGGATGGGGGACTGGCTGTCGCGCTGGCGGAATCTGCTTTCGGCGGCAATTACGGACTGGATGTCGATGTTTCGCACGACGATTTGGATGCAAATGCGACGCTGTTTGCGGAATCCCATTCCCGATTCATCGTTTCGGTTTCCCCGCAGCATCAGCAGGATTTCGAAGAGCTGTTCGGCGCCGATTGCTCGCTTTTAGGCAAAGTAATATCAGATCGCGATATTCGCATTCGATGGGCAGGCGCAGAGCTCATCAATCTGCCCGTGCAAAAGGTACTGGATGCCTGGCGCGGCGGCTTGCAATTTTAATGAAATTGGAAATAGAAAATGAAAGACGTTCGTGCACTTATCTTAACCGGTTTTGGTATCAATTGTGAAGAAGAAACCGCGGCTGCCTTTCGGCTTGCCGGCGCGGAGGCGGATATACATCATCTGAATGATGTGTTCAATGAAAAGTGTTCGATTCACGACTATCATGTGATCGGCTTCCCGGGTGGATTTTCATTTGGCGATGACATTGCCGCGGCAAAGGTACTTGCCAATAAATTGAAATACAGGAAGATCATTTCCGGCAGATTATTTATGGATGAAATGGAAAAATTTTTGGGGGATGGCAAGTATATCATGGGAATCTGCAACGGGTTTCAGGTGCTGGTAAAAACCGGGCTGCTGCCGGACACGCTCGAAGACCACTCGCAGCAGGTGACGCTGACGTATAATGATTCGGGCAAATTCGAGGATCGCTGGATTACGTGCAAGGTGAATCCCGAGTCACGCACGCCATTTTTGCAAGGGATTGATCTGATTCCACTGCCGGTTCGTCATGGAGAAGGAAAGCTGTTGATCAAAGATGAAAAAGTGCAGGACGACATCCGGTCGAATGCGTTGAATTGCATGAGCTATTGCGATCCCGATGGCAACGTGACGTCGGAATACCCGCTGAATCCCAACGGCTCGGAGCTGAACTGCGCTGCGCTGACCGATAAATCCGGTCACGTATTCGGTTTGATGCCGCACCCGGAAGCATTTACATCGATTTACAATCATCCGAATTGGGGACACTTACGGGAGCACGCCAGTAATGACGATGGGGACGGGCTGAAGATTTTCAGGAATATTGTGAGGGCGATTGGAGGAGAGTAGGATTGGTTTTAATTTGGTTGTGTTTTCATCAAGTCAACGAATTCAAAAAGTTGTCATTCTGAGGATCCCGCTTGGCGGGAGACGAAGAATCTAATACCACGAAATGTCTGGCTTTATCTGGTGTTGTGGTATGAGATTTTTCATGCGCCAGAAAGACGGCGCATTCAGAATGACATTTTCTCTCATATTGAGATCAGGAAAAAACTGTTTTATCCATGTACACTTTGATTTAAAATAAAAAAAGAAAGCATTTGAGGAAACAAAATGATAAAAATCAAACGAGTCCTGATGAGTGTTTCCGATAAAGCCGGGATCGAATCGCTGGCGAAAACGCTGAAATCACTTGGCTGCGAAATAATTTCCACCGGCGGTACGAAGAAGGCGCTGGAAAACACCGGGATCGAGGTGACGGATATTTCCGCGGTTACCGGGAATCCCGAAGCATTTGGCGGCAGGATGAAGACGATTTCCTTCGAGATCGAATCGGCGCTGCTGTTCAATCGGGAAAAAGACCGGGAAGAGGCGATGCAGCTTGGGATCAAGGCAATCGATATGGTGGTGTGCAATCTGTATCCGTTCAAAAAAGTGCGGGATGCCGGAGCGGACTATGACACGCTCATCGAGAATATCGATATCGGCGGTCCCACGATGATCCGGGCGGCTGCAAAAAATTTCAAATATGTGGCAGTGGTAACGGACGCTGCCGATTATACTGCTATCGAAGAAGAATTGAAACAGAACGATGGGTCGATTTCCGAAGAGACCAGGCAACACCTGATGCG
>WJJN01000054.1 GCA_014729735.1 Candidatus Zhuqueibacterota bacterium | reverse complement strand
GTTCAGCAAGGGCACAATGGCGATTGCCAGAGCTCTGGCTCAACGAACGGAAGAAGGCGCAACTTCTGTCGTTGGCGGAGGTGATTCCGTGGCTGCGCTGGCAGAAGCAAACCTCACGCAAAAAATCACGCATGTTTCCACTGGCGGTGGTGCTTCGCTGGAATTCCTGGGTGGCTTAAAATTACCCGGTATCGAAGCATTAACTGACGTATGATATACTTGCCCGGTGCGGGCAGAATCTCTGAAATCTGCCTGTGCCGTTGTCAAAATAGCGTGTTGACAAAAAATTAATTTTTTATTGTGAAAATGGTAAAAAATTTGCAACTCTTAACTACTTTTTTTATTGAACGATTCTGATTTTGAATATTAGACAACAAGTGTCGAAACATTGAAAAACGCATCCCGGCATTGTTTGGATTTTCATTAATTGCACTGCAACATTGAATTTAAGGACCATAATGATCTACGACACGCGGGAACGGCAGCACTGGTACGATAATTTTCTCCGTTTTCATGAAGACTTGTTGAATATACAGGTCAAGAACATGCAACACCTGATCGCTGTCATCTCATTTCGAAATTTAAACAAAATTGATCTGGATTCCAGAATCCAAAACGGTGGTCAGATCATTACCTCCGGCGAGATTCTCATTGATGAAAAAGACCTGGAGCACATTTTTGATTCAATTTTACCTGTGTTAAGACGATATTCGCAAAACAAAAAAGCTCTCAGCGCATTCGAGGATTTCTATGATAAACGAAAAATATCACTAACCGAAATGATCGAGAATGTTGTCACGCGGGACATTACTAAATGGAATGAAATGTCGCAGCGTTACTCCATCCCCGAAAATTTTCTAATTGGAATTGGCGAATATATTGCCATGCCTTATCTGGAGCTTTGCTCGGAATATTTCAATAAAAGACTGAAAAACGGGAGTTGGCTCAGACCAAGCTGCCCGATTTGTGGCAGCAGTCCTTCCATGGCATTGCTGCAGGAAGATTTGAATGAACGAATTTTATGGTGTCATTTGTGTGATACGGAATGGAGATTTTCTGACAAGGTGTGCCCGTTTTGTGAAAATCAGGATTTGAGCTCAATTAAACATATTTTCCCGCCTGTAAATTCACCCCACCGGATTGATGCATGCGATAAGTGCGGTTATTTCCTGAAAATTATCGATGATCAGCTTATAACGAAATATCCGAAATTTGTGATCGAAAACCTGCGTACAATAAAATTGGAACAAATTGCCATTAATAAAGGATATAAACCGTTTCATTTCATGGATAAGAACGCACTTTCATAAGAAACGAGTACATAAATCTTTTTACTATGGCAAAATCTCGAAAGGATAGGTATGAAAAGCGACACGGAAAACATTTCGGTCAAAGTAAATGATGAAAATGTTCCAATGAATCCATTTGTAAAAGAAGTCACAAAAAATGTGATTCTTGGTTTGATTCGTTCGCTCAAAATAAAAGCGAAGCCGGAAAGAATCAGCATCGAAATTGACCTGTATGGATCGAATAATTTCTAATCTAAATCGAAACCGTTTTTAAAAACTGATTTTTTTGAATTAAAGAAAAGATCGTGTGATTCGATAATTAAGTATATACATTTATTAATATAGCTAAAGAATATGTTAAAAAAATTATATACTTTTTTATTGATTGCCGGATTTTTCCCTTTATTACAACTGATACAATTTCGATTAGCAGAATTGATCGGTATCCAGGAATTATTTCAAAGATTAATTATTTCTTCGACGATCTCTGCTATTCTTTTCTGGATGGTATTCAGAAAGTTCATTTGGTTAAAGTCGCCTGAAAATGATGCGAATGCGGCTCTCCCGGAAACGAGCGATCCTGATAGATTGGTACAGGTAACCCGGGAGATGAAAAAGCACATTTATGATCTTCACAATTTGTTCGAAATTTCAGTAAATCTGACATCTATTCTCGATTATGAACGACTTGTAAGCTCGTATCTTCTCTCCATCGTCGGACAATTGCGCTCCATCGGCGCAATGCTTCTTTATCCTTCCAAAGATAACTGGAAAGTTTTTCGCCCGTTGCATTTCAAAGGTTTTCCCATCGAGATTATCAATAATATCAGCATATCTGTATACCATCCCCTTTTCAAGCGATTCCATAATAAAGCAGTCCCAATTAATCTCCAGGATGATGTATTGATTAGTGGGCAGGATAAATTGCTGCATAAATGGTGTTATCAGGGTATCTCGCTTCTCGCACCGTTGATGCACAAAAACAGGATCATGGGCATCATTGCAGTTGGTAAGAAAATGTCTGGTGAACCCTATTCACAAACAGAAGTCGAGATGCTTAGTCTGATGACCAACATGGCTTCTGTTGGCATATCGAATGCAAAATTATATCATGAAATGGAAATGATCTCCGTTACGGATGAATTGACAAATCTGTATAATTATCGATTTCTCAAGAAACAATTGAACGATGAAATATCCCGTGCGCAACGGTTTAATCACGTGCTGTCGCTGGTACTTTTTGATGTAGATTATTTCAAACATTATAACGATTCACTTGGACATCCTGCCGGGGATAAAGTATTGCAGGAGATAGGGAAGCTGCTCAAAACATCGGTGCGTCAAAGCGATATCGTATCGCGTTATGGTGGCGAGGAATTTTGTGCAATCCTGCCGGAAGTGAACGTTGATGGTGCATATCATTTCAGTGAGCGATTCCGGCGACAGATCGAGCAGCATCCGTTCTACAATGAATATGTCCAGCCAAACGGCAAACTCACGATCAGCGTCGGTGCCGCGTGTTTCCCCCGAGATGCCAAATCCGAAAATGAACTGCTCGAAAAAGCAGACAAAGCTTTATATAAGGCAAAAGATGCCGGTAAAAATCGCGTCTGCCTCTTTTCCGATACTGTTTATGCAACCGATTGACTCGTGTCTGACTGAGCACGCCAATCATTTCATTCGGCGCCATCGCGTTCGTTCTCCTTTTTTCCCTGAAAATATATCGCGAAGAAAATACCGACCATCTCTATCCAATTAATACTTGACTGTAAATTTTTTTATAATTATATTAATGTTGTGCAATATACTAACTTTCCACGGAATATGAATTGAACTACGATTCTTCAACTGCCAGGAAGAGCCTGGATACTTTCATTATAAACAGCATCAGAGAAAATCGCATTATGCTCGAAATTTCGCGAGGTGTTAATATTAAGATTCTTGTTATTAAAATTGATACGAATGTCGATAATAAAATAGCAACTACTTTAAAAACAGAAATATATCGTCATAAAGCAGGCAGCGAAAAGGTTACGTTAGTTCGCTGCCTTTTTTAATTTAAGATTCAAATTAAGGAGAGTATATATGCCATCAGGCGAAATGAAAGCCGTTATGAAAATGAAACCCGGGGAAGGAGCCGAATTAAAGATGTTACCGATTCCCGCACC
>WJJN01000412.1 GCA_014729735.1 Candidatus Zhuqueibacterota bacterium | reverse complement strand
TTGAACCGGGCAATGGCATTAAAAGAACAAGCAGGCTGGAATCAACTGCGAAGTGACTGGAAGATTTTTTTAAGTCTGAACGAAGACGGATGTTTTGTAGCCGAGCGCGATGATCTTGTTATAGGCACCGCAACAACACTCTTTTATGACAAAACTGGCTGGATAGCAATGGTTTTAGTCGATCGTAACTTCAGGCGCATGAAAATCGGGAGCATGCTGTTTAATCGCTCAATGGAGCATTTGTCCGGTTGCATTTGCGTTAAGCTGGATGCGACGCCGGAAGGACGTTTGCTATATTTGAAATCGGATTTTAAAGATGAATTTGAAATTGTAAGAATGTGTGCATCCGCGGGCAGATTTCAAATACGATCAAAAATAGAAATCATGCGAATTGAAAAAAGCGATTTGAATGAGATTACCGAATATGATCGAAATGCATTCGGTTCACAGCGTAAAGAACTCATTAAAATTCTTTTTTCGAATAATGAAGACTATGCTTTTAAAGTCGTTCGAAATAATAAAATATCCGGTTTTGTACTGGGTCGCCGCGGAAGCAAATTTAATCAGATAGGTCCGTTAGTTGGCGATCAACCGGAAACAGCGCTTGCACTTATGAATGCCTGCATGCAGAACACGAATGACAAAAAATATATATTAGATGTTCCGCGGTATCAGAAAAAATGGCTGCGTATGCTGCGGGACAATAATTTTGAAGAGCAGCGTTCATTTTCACGAATGTATAAAGGTAGATTGATTAAAGGCAATGATGCTGCCGTCTTTGCGACTGCTGGTCCGGATTTGGGCTAACATTCAATTAGAGGATGAACATAAAAATAAATAGAATACATCATCACCGCCGCGTTCAATAAAAGCGGTTGCATGGCAGCGAAGAGAGCGTTGCAATACGCACGCATGAAACCGGCTATCTGCCGATAGGCTATCTCGAGCGACACGGCGACCATCTGCCAATGGGTACTGCGCTTCATGCACACAAAATTTCCTGCCTTGATGGGCTCAAAACTCTTGCTGTAACTTTTGCGATTTACGAATCAGCAGAGAAAGAAAGATTAGTCTCGGTTTCTGCTGAATTTGGGGATTGATTTCAAGATTGGAATAGTTGGTTCGCTATTCAGGCTGAAAACTTTAAAAGGAAAAATTATGAAATTTACTCCGGCAATTTATGAACATGCTGCAAAACTGATTGATAAAACGCCTTATGAAGTATCGCGCTCTTCCGAATTGTTGTTTCAGGCACATGTCAAAGCCTTTAATACTTACCGGCATACTCCGGTGGTCATTGGCATTGATATTTACAACCTCGAAGCAGAGGCTTATGGATCAGTTGTAAAGCAAGTGGAAGATAACAGCATTCCGGCAACTGAGACCTATGTTTGTTCCAATACAGATGATATTCTCAGTCTTGCACATTTTGATCCCCAAAAAGCAGGCAGAATTCCCATGATACTGCAGGTAGCGAAAGAGGTAAAAAACCATTGTCCGGGAGCTGATGTCCGGATTCCGGTGAGCGGTCCTTTTTCAATCGCCAGTAACATTCTTGGATTTGAGAATCTTCTCTATGATTGTTTATTGAATCCTGATAAAACACGGGAAGCACTACTGCATCTTGCTTCCGGTCAAATTCGGTTTTGTCAGGAAATTATTAACAATGGTTTGGATATTTCATTTTTTGAGTCTGCAGCAACACCACCGCTTATTTCGCCTGAATTATTCAAGACTGTCGAGTTTCCTGCCCTGAAGGAAACGATTAAAGCCGCTGGTGATGTTGTCGGTCATCCTGTTCCATGTATTATGGGGGGTGATACCGTTCAGATACTCGATTTGATATTACAAGTCGGAACAGATTACGTCATTTGTCCGGCGGAAACAGATCAGGCGCTTTTCATGAAAAAGATGCAGGCATACCCAAACGTAATGGTGCGAATTAATATGAAATCACACGTGATGGCATCAGACGATCTTGATCTTGTATATGGTGAAATTGACAGAGTGTTGGAAATTGCTGGTGATCGAGAGAATTATGTCATCGGTACCGGCGCTCTGCCGTTTGAAGCCCGAACAGAAAATGTGTTAGCAGCACATAACTATATTGAGAAGAAAATAGGAAAAAGCAAAAAATGATAACGTTCATTCGAAAAGTGAAATCATCAATCGGTCCCGGTTGGATTATCGCGGCAGCTTGTCTCGGACCGGGTAGTATTACGACTTCTTCAAAAATTGGCGCCGAATTCGGCTATGAGTTTTTATGGGTCATCGTGGCAGCAAGTCTTGGGATGGGAATATTTATGACCATGGCAGCGCGATACGGCGTATCTAATTCAGATTCGCTGTTACAATCAATTTCAATAGAGTATGGTCGCTGGTTCGCTGCGATTATCGGCATATCGGCATTTATGACTTCGATGAGTTTTCAGTTTGGCAATAACCTGGGCGGTGCGACTGCTCTTGAAGCTATCACGGGAATTAATGATACTACCTGGCCATTGGTTATCACACCTGTCGGATTAATCCTGATTTTCTTTGCTAAAAGTCTTTACAAAGTTGTTGAAAAATTGATGATTGTACTTGCCATGATGATGGTTCTGGCATTCATTACAAACCTGTTTTTTACAAAGCCCGATTTAGCGGGAATTCCATTGGGTTTCCTTCCGAATTCTATTCCGGAAAATGCATTTAGCGAAATGATAGCATTGGTTGGGACTACATTCGTGCTCCATGCATGCCTGTATCAGGCATATCTTGTACAGGATAAGGGATGGAAGTTAGCTGATTTGAAAAAAGGTTCCAGCGATTCGCTTGTTGGTATTATTATTCTGGGAGGTGTCAGTGCAATTGTCATTATTACTGCTGGTGCGGCATTGCATCCGTTTGGTATCACGATTAAATCGGCAGCGGACATGGCAATACAATTAGAAGCTTTGTTCGGTCCCTATGCGAAGTATATTTTCAGCGTCGGATTATTTGCGGCAGCTTTTTCATCATTGCTGGTAAGTGCTATGATTGGCGGTAGTTTAATTTCGGATGGATTGGGATTGGGCAGAAGTTTACGCCAGAATGGTCCCAGGATATTTGCAACTATTATTATGCTTGTTGGTATGTGCATCGCTGTTTTTTTCAGAGGCGATGTTGTGTATGCAATTGTGTTGGCGCAAGCTTCATCGATGCTCGCGGTTCCTACAATCGCAATCGGCATGATTCTGATTTTAAATAATAAGAAAGTCATGGGAGATTTAAGAAACAATCTATGGCATAATATACTTGCTGTTTTTGGTATTGTGTTGATATTGGTGATGGTTTACAACCTGTATCAGAAAATTATAACATTCTTGAAAGTTACATCATAATAATCTATGAACAATGCATAATCTGATGACAAAAATTTTTATCCCGGACCTAATTTTCATTCTTTATAGGAACTTGCTATCAATTTCCTATATTTATGAAATCGTTAACTTTATGGGCGATCCACCATTCATGTGACGATTGAACAGGCATTTGCGAACTGTTTCATTTTTTTAGTTCAGCGAAGGCAAGACAGGAAGATTATTATCTTACTAAGGAAGAGAAAAATGAAGAAAACAAATTGCTTGGCACTAACTATTGTGCTATTGGCTTTTGTGATTCCGCTTACGGATATTTGGGCGGATGTACCTGCTTTCCCGGGTGCTGAAGGATTCGGTTCCACAACAGTGGGCGGTAGAAACGGAAGAGTGATTAAAGTTACCAACACGAATGACAGCGGTACGGGAAGCTTTCGGGCTGCTGTAGAAGATTCCAGCGGAGCCCGAATAGTTGTTTTTACTACCGGTGGGACAATATCGCTAAGCTCTAGCATAACAATAGACAATCCTTATATCACAATCGCAGGTCAGACTGCACCGGGTGGGGGGATTTGTCTGAAAAACGGAACAAGTACCGGAACATTGCTTAAAATTAAAACTCATGATATTATTATCAGGTGCATTCGAATCCGACCGGGTGACGGCGGTGAGCCGGATGGGGTATATATGGATGGTAGCAATAGTGCGTATAATATTATATTTGATCATTGTTCCTTTAGCTGGGCAGTTGATGAGAATATCACGGCTGCAGTAGGCGCACACGATATTACTGTCCAATGGTGTATTACTTCGCAGGCGTTGCGTGACGCGGGGCATTCCAAGGGCTGGCACAGTATGGGTATGATGTTTGGGAGTAGCAGCAGCGACCAGTCATACAACATCTCAGCACATCATAATTTGTATGCCCACAATTTACGGCGGAATCCGTTGATCCAGATCCAGGGGGTAGCGGATGTGGTAAACACCGTAGTTTACAACTGGGGCGGGGATAACTGGTCTGGCTATCCCGTTTATCTCATGAATGAAACCCAGGTGAATTACGTCAATAATTATGTGAAACCAGGTCCGGCAAGCAACGATGAGTACACGCTTCAGACAACCAATGATTATCCTGATGTTGAAATCTATGTCGATGGTAATATTACTCATTATCGGACGGACGATACCATGTCGGACTCGCTCGTAGTGGAACCGGACGACAGAGACCATATTGTGAGCAGCCGTTTCACAGCTCCCAGCGTGACGACGTGGTCTGCACTGGCTGCCCGGGATTCGGTATTGAAACATGCGGGAGTTACCGTACCGGTTCGGGATTCGATAGACAGTACTGTAGTCGCGAGTGTTACAGACAGCACAAATGAAGTGATCGACGATCCGTCTGATGCCGGAGGCTGGCCCACACTGGCATCCGGTACAGCTCCGACAGATACCGACGGGGATGGAATGCCGGATAGTTGGGAAGACGACAATAATCTGGATAAAAATAGTTACGACGCCAATGACAATGATCTCGATACAAATTATGATAACATCGAGGTCTATATCAACAGTTTGATTCCCAATCCGTGCGATACTACCGGATCGTCAACGACTACTTTTTCACTGACAACGAACACATCGGGATCAGGCAGTATTTCTCTCGATCCATCCGGCGGTACTTATGATAGTAGTACGGTGGTCACATTAACTGCAACTCCGGATTTCGGCTATGTTTTTAGCGGATGGAGCGGAAATTTGTCCGGTTCAAATAATCCTGATTCTATTACGATGAATTCGAATAAATCAGTCACAGCCACATTTGTAGAAGACACCACGATTACGGAATTTGACCTGACGACGAATACCTCTGGTTCCGGCAGCATTACTCTTGATCCATCCGGTGGTACTTATGACAGCAGTACGGTGGTCACATTGACTGCGAATCCGGGTTCAGGGTATCAATTCGACAATTGGAGCGGTGATCTCACCGGATCGGCAAATCCTGATTCGATTACGATGAACGCAAACAAGAGCGTGACCGCGAATTTCAGTGAAGTAACCTCCACAGTTTATGATGGCTGTAGCGCAAACATTGTGACAGGATCTTGTGACACGGAAAATTCGGGTTATACAGGAAGTGGTTATGCAAACACGGATAATTCAAACGGAACATATGTGGAGTGGACGAATGTAGTGGTTAGTGCCACCAACAATTATAATTGTATTATTCGGTTTGCAAATGGTGGTTCGAATGCACGATCTGTCAATGTATCAGTAAATGATAGCGTGCAAACCAGTTTATCATTTGAAACCACGGGTTCCTGGACGACCTGGAGCACAAAAAGCTGCAGTCTCTACCTGACCAGTGATACGAACAAAGTTAAACTTGTCGGCACGAGCTCAGAGAGTTGTCCGAATATTGACAAGCTTGAAGTGGAAACCGGTTCTCAAACGACACAATTTACTCTGACGACAAATACCTCTGGTTCCGGTAGTATTTCTCTCTCCCCATCGGGCGGTACGTATGACAGCAGTACAGTGGTCACATTGACTGCCACAGCGGATTCAGGTTATCAATTTAGTAGTTGGAGCGGTGATCTTACTGGCTCGGCAAATCCTGATTCGATAACGATGAACGCCAATAAATCGGTCACAGCGACTTTTAGCCAAATCGCTGGCAGCGGAGAAGTGGAAATTGTCGGTTCCTGGACGAACGGATCTTCACACACCGCGGAGTCCGGCAGTAACCGGCTTCTGGTTTTCACTGCCCATACAGAGCATAACGCGGCTTTAACTCTAAACGGCGTATCGTATGGCGGTAAAGCCATGACCGAAGTTATTGAAAAGAGTGAAAGCAGCGGCGGCTATGTTGCTGTTACCGGAATATATATCCTCAAAGAAGCCGATATTGCCGATGCCTCCGGTAGCTCCTTCTCGGTAACATGGTCTACGACACCCGCTCGAACGCCTGAATACTCCAGCGTGTTCCTGACCGGTGTGAATCAAACAACACCTACAGGAGATACCCAGTCAGCCGGCGGCACCAGCAGCACGATATCTACCTCCAGCTTATCCACGTCAGATGGCGATATGGCGATTCTTGCAGCTACCTGCGGAAACCTGGGCGATTATTCTACAGGAGGCGGATTTACAGAAGCACTGGAATTCACAATCGATGATCCTGATGGCGGCGATGGTGTGGCAGG
>WJJN01000411.1 GCA_014729735.1 Candidatus Zhuqueibacterota bacterium | reverse complement strand
GAGCTCGCCGACTTCATCCAGGAAAATCGTGCCCGTATCAGCTAATTCGAATTTGCCCTTTTTCTGTGCAACAGCACCGGTAAATGCCCCTTTTTCATGACCGAAAAATTCGGATTCGATCAAATTTTCCGGTATCGCTGCACAGTTCACACTGATGAATGGTTTATCGTGCCTTAACGAATTATAATGAATTGCTGCAGCGATGAGTTCTTTTCCTGTCCCGGACTCTCCACGGATTAAAACAGTTGTATCGGTTCGGGCAACCTGAGATACCTGCTCATATACATCCCGCATCTTATGACTGTTGCCAATAATATTATGAAAACTGTATTCTTCCTGAAGTTTTTGTTTCAGCATAACGTTTTCATCAACTAATTTTTTCCGCTCCATTTTGATAACGTGATGCACGCGGATCGGTTGCAATAATGCAGAAGCAACCAGAGATAGAAATTTTAGCGTGGTTTCATAATCACGCTTGGGACTATACGGCAAACTGACGCTCAAAACACCCAGTGTTTTATAATCCAGGGCAATCGGTACGCCGATGAAACTTTGTTCCCGGTTTTTGTGCGGATCCCATGATTGAAGACGATTCAAAAAAAGCGGTTCCTTGCTAACCTGAGGAACTACAATCGGCTTTCCGGTTTCTGCCACACGACCGCTTAATCCCTCACCGATTTTATAAGTGGACTGAATCCCCTCTTTCCGATAGCCAATTGAGGCAGCCATTTCCAGCGAATTGCCTTCTTCGTTCATTAATAATACCACGCCGGATTTGATTTTATACTGATCCTGCAAAATATGTAACGTTGCCTGTAAAGACTCATTCAAATCAAGATTTCGACTGACTGCCTGATTAATCTCCATGAGGATGGATAATTTCCGCAGGTTCGATGGCGCCTGAGGTATTGTTTTTTGTTCCTTTTTCCTTCGTTTTGCGCTCGCTTCAGTACTACCCATCATATAAAAATCCTACAATTTTGTTAGTAATGAAAGAATATAATACAATTTTGCAGGATCAAATGCAAGTCATTTTTTATAAAGTGTCTTTTTTGAACGATCCTAAGCTTTGAAAACATGAAAAGGATCGGAAAAAATTTTTCCGTATAGCACCCGGACCGAGAAAAAAATGAACATCCGATAAGTTATAGCAATGATAACTGATCCGGAAATTTTCAGGCACACCATTAAAAAGCTCTGAGAATTACCATAACCTTTCTTTCCGGATTAACCACATCGTTTATCGAACAGCTATTCCGACAATATTGTCAGTTATTTTTCCCTTTCTGACATTTTTGTCGTTTTTTAATTTAAGAAAACGTCATGTGAATTTAATTGCCTTTTATATTTGAGTCGAATTACTCTATATTCTTTATAGGTTTAGAAAAAGCGAGCTTTTCACATTTCGTATTATATAATTCATGGCACATCAATTGCAAATTTAAGATTGCAAAGATATATCATTGGGGTGTAGCATAGCTGGCAATGCGCCTGGCTGTTAACCAGGAGATCGAAGGTTCGAGTCCTTCCGCCCCAGCAAAGTTTTAATCCCCGTTAAGAAGCAGATTTAGCCCTGCCCATCAATTTAATTCAGATTTTTTCAAAGGGAGTAGAGTATGACGTTCAAGCAGTTTTTCGATTTCGCGACACAGCATGATGCAAAGATGGTGGATTTGAAATTCACCGACATGTTAGGGACCTGGCAACACTGCACCTTTCCAGTAGAAGCATGGGACGAAAAGACATTTAACGAAGGTGTGGGTTTCGACGGTTCCTCCATCAGAGGCTGGCAGGGTATTCATAACTCCGACATGCTGGCGGTGCCGGATGTGAGTACGACGCGTATGGATCCTTTTTTCAGAGTTCCGACAGTCAGTGTAATTGCAAATATCATCGACCCGATCACAAAGGAAAAATATTCCCGTGATCCAAGACATATTGCGAACAAAGGCGTGGATTACCTCAAAAAAACTGGCATCGCTGATGTCTGTTTTATTGGTACCGAACCCGAGTTTTTTGTTTTCGATGAAATAAGATTCGAACAAAAACAAAATACCGGATTTTATCAAATAGACTCTGTAGAGGGTGCATGGAATACCAATCGCATCGAAGAACCGAATCTTGGTTATAAACCGAGCTATAAAGGGGGATATTTTCCGGTGAGTCCGACAGACACTTATCAGGATTTGCGGTCTGAAATGACGATGAAACTTCAGGAATTGGGAGTTGAGGTTGAAGCACATCATCACGAGGTTGGAACTGGTGGTCAAAGTGAGATCGACATGAAATTTACAGACCTGCTGCGCATGGCAGATCAATTAATGTGGTATAAATATGTCGTCAAAAATGTTGCCAGGAACGCGGGCAAAACAGTGACTTTTATGCCGAAGCCTATTTTCGAGGACAATGGCAGCGGGATGCATATCCATTTTTCACTGTGGAACAACGGCACGAATTTGTTTGCCGGAAATAGCTATGCGGGACTGAGCGATCTGGCGATTCATGCAGTGGGCGGTTTGCTGAAACATGCTGCATCAATCCTCGCATTTGCCGCACCGACGACGAATTCATATCGCCGGCTGGTCCCCGGTTTCGAAGCGCCGGTCAACCTGGTGTTCTCGCAGCGAAACAGGTCTGCTGCAGTGCGAATTCCGATGTACTCGGATAATCCCAAAGCCAAGCGATTCGAGTTCCGCTGTCCCGATCCATCTTGCAACGGCTATCTGGTATTTACCGCGATGCTTATGGCAGTGATCGACGGGATTCAGAATCGAATCGATCCCGGTAAGCCATTGGACAGGGACATTTATGAAATGAGCAAGACAGAGCTGGAAGAATACGCCAAAGTACCGGCGTCGTTAGGACGTGCGTTGAGAGCTTTGGAAAAGGATCATGAGTATTTGACAGCCGGCGGCGTGTTCACCAAAGACCTGATCGAAACGTGGATCGATTATAAATACGAATACGAATTGGAGCCGCTATCATTACGACCGCATCCATTTGAATTTCAGCTTTATTATGACAGCTAATTTTCTCCATATACGTTAAACGACAATCGCAAAAATGCACCTGTCAAATAAATGGGTTTGGCTATAAGGCTTCTTTAAATTACTTGCAGGTGCATTTTTGTATTTACGGAAAAAATACGCCGAAGATCAAAAGTCATTTTTGGGTGTCGGGGTTGTATCAAAAGTCAACTGTCATGTCATTCCGGCTGGAGCAAAGCGGAATGCCGGAATCTCGTAAGTTACATTAATCAGGAGAATCCCGGACAAGCCCGGAATGACATCAAATGAGAAAATCGGACTTTTGATACAGTTATGAGTAAGAGATTAAATTTATGCACTTTAAGTCTCCCTTATCTTTTTAAGAGAAGGAGATTTAGGGAATGAGTTCATAAGATTGTGCAATGTGGGGGATGAGTTCAAAAGTTTTAGCTATAAAATGATAACAATATGAAAAAAATCGCTTCACATATATGCAATGCCGCCGGTTTTCCGAAAGCCCGCGGACTTTATGATCCGAATTACGAGCATGATAGCTGCGGCGTCGGATTCGTGGCGAATATCGAAGGATTTCCGCAGCACGAGATCGTGGAGCACGGAATTCAGGTACTGACAAATCTGGAGCACCGCGGGGCAATCGGCGGGGATAAAGCCACCAGCGACGGCGCAGGCGTGCTGGTACAGATTCCGCACCACCTGCTCAAAGAAGAATGTCCGGAGATCGATTTCGCGAGTCCGGAGCACTATGCAGTGGCGATGGTGTTTTTACCATCCGATCCCAAATTGGCGCACCGCTGCCTGAAGACCATGGAATCGATCATCAAACGGGAAGGCTGCAAAATCATCGGCACGCGGGATGTGCCCGTGGACAGCGAGCAGTTAGGCGAACTGGCACGGATCACCGAGCCGAAAGTCGTGCAGGTGTTCATCGGCAGAAGAAAAGTTATGCTGGAAAATTTCGAGCGCAAACTCTATGTGATCCGTCGGCTTATCGAAAAGGAAGTTCAGGGCTGGAAGAATGTCGACGCGAGCCAATTTTACATCGTGAGCATGTCCAGCCACACGGTTATTTACAAAGGATTGCTCACCGGAAGCCAACTGCCGATGTACTATCCCGATCTGGACGACATCCGGTTCACGAGCGCGTTTGCG
>WJJN01000410.1 GCA_014729735.1 Candidatus Zhuqueibacterota bacterium | reverse complement strand
TTATTCAATTCCTGTAAATGCTTTGATGTATTGCGCCCGAACAAAGGTGTCGGATTTAGGATCATTCATTTGATTGAGTTTTCCCTTGATATCTGCGATAGACGCGAATTTCTTCACATCCATCCAGTTCTTCAGGTCTTTTAGTAGTGATTGAATTTCACCAAGACCTTCTCTGTACAGCACCGAGGCAATCTGAACCGCAGACGCTCCAGCCAGAATTTGTTTGGCAATATCTTCCGCGGTGCGAATATTGCCGCTGGCAGCAATGTCGAGATTCAGTTTGCCGGACAGCAGCGCCACCCAGCGCAGGGCGTGCGAAAATCCCACCGGATCGTTGAAAGCCGGTCGCAGTACGTTCTCCATTTTTTCGAGATCGATGTCCGGCTGAATGAAGCGGTTGAACAGTACCAGTCCATCCACGCCCTGATTGTCCAGCTTTTCTGCAAAATTTCCAAAGGAGGTAAAATAGGGAGAAAGTTTAAATGATATCGGGATCTCTATTTTTTCAAGAACACCCTGTAATATTTCCAGGTAAGTATTTTCAATAGCATAGCTTCCCTTGTCCGAGTCAAAGGGCAGAACATATGCATTTAATTCCAGGGCATCGGCACCGGCAGCTTCGAGTTCGTACGCGTAACTTATCCACCATTTGGCGCTATAGCAATTGATACTGGCAATCACAGGAATCGTAACCGAGCGCTTCACTTCTTTGA
Organism: Candidatus Zhuqueibacterota bacterium; assembly: GCA_014729735.1. Taxonomy (GTDB): domain Bacteria; phylum Zhuqueibacterota; class Zhuqueibacteria; order Thermofontimicrobiales; family Thiofontviventaceae; genus Mariaggregatimicrobium. The sequence goes on along the minus strand of WJJN01000410.1, from coordinate 7,242 downwards.
TCACCTCAACATAATCCCGAGGTCCGTGAAGCATATCCACTTCCGCACGGATATAATCGAATGCTTCGGTATGCATCATCGCACTTTCGTCCAAACCGCTGTCTTCATTTCGAATTTGCTCTTCGAAAAGAGATTTCATTACCACTGCTCCTGCTCCGGCATCTTCGCATTTTTTTATTTGATCTGCTGATTTTGTTAAACCACTGCTGGCAACAATAATTGGATTTTCGATAGTCAGACCCAGATATTCTGTGGATAAATCCATACTTGTTTTCTCCTCATCTTAAAATAAAATTGTGTGCCTAATTTACAAAACTTTGTCATTTAAGTCAAGTAAATCATTAAATAATCTTCATTTTAATTTGCTTTCCACCAGTGCTAAAAATTCATCCCGTCCGTCTTTACTGCGGATGTCCGTTACCGAAGCATTAAAGCTGATCGTTTCGACCCTATATTTATTGCGGCAGACCATCGGGAAACCGACATAATACCCGCCCAATCCGTCAAGAAATTCAGCGGTGATTCCCAGCTCTTCCTTGCGCGCCCGGGCGCGAATTCGATTCAGCAAGATCTGAGAATCTTCCACCTGCAACAGAATTATCAAATCCGGCTGGGGTAAATTGCGGTGAACGCGTTCGAAATATTCATAGTATAAATTGAGCTCATTATCGGTCATGTGTCCGAGACCATGCAGATATTTAGCAAAGATTTCCGGATCCTCATACAGCGAACGATCCTGTACACAGGACTTGGGCACAGTTTTGATCAATTCGTGATGTTCGATACGCCGGATCAAAAATTCCATTTGGAGGGTAAAAGACCAGCGCTGCATATCCGCGTAATATTGCCGCAAAAACCGGTTATCGATCACCGGCTCATCGAACAGCTCATAACCTAAATTCTGACTGATCAGTTTGGCGGCTGTTGTCTTGCCGCAGCCAATATTTCCGGCGAGAGTGATGAATGTTTTTGGGGACAAGAAAATCTCCTTTGAGATAACTTTTGCTACATTTTCAGGGATTGCAAAACGATCTATAAAATAAAAAAAAAGGGAGAAATTGTCAATTAAAATTTCTCCCTTTTCTGATTTTATCGTCTAATTATGAAGAGGAGCGATCTATTGTCGGGATAAACCGCTTTTCTTTTGCGAAAAACTTGTTTAATCCCCAGATCATGATAAACGCCATCAATAATCCGCCGAAACCGGTTAATATTGCTTTTCCCTCCGTGGCAAATACATTCATTCCGATATAGTAACCGGTAATCAGCAGAATGATTGGCATGATGAACACCAAAAATGCCGAGAAAATCCGTGTCTGCGGCTCGAAGCGAATGGTGACATCATCTCCCTCTTTCAAATCCTCTCGGTTTTCTGAGACGGGGATCTCGATTCTCCGGGCTGTTTCGCCACCTATTGAACAACAGGCATGCCGTGCTCCACAGGTTCTGCATTCAGAGCTGGACTCCATCTGAATAGTGGCTTTTCCATGCCCGAGCTGAATTATTTTGCCTTGCTCTATTTCCATGATATATTTCCTGTACTTTCGTATTTATTTCAAAATTTTATTTGCTCAAACCTGGAGCTGTATCATAAGTCTGATATTTTTCTAAAATGTCATTCCGGGCTTGTCCCGGAAGATCCTATTTATCAAAAATTTAGGGGATTCCTGCATTCGCAGGAATGACACCAAAAATGACTTTTGATACAGTCCGAGGTTAAAATATTCTAAATCCGCACCCGTCGCAATCGCAGCGCATTGGTCACAACCGTCACGCTGCTGGCTGCCATGGCTGCGGCAGCGAACATCGGATTCAGCAGAATTCCGAAGAACGGGTATAAAACACCTGCCGCGACCGGAATTCCCAGCGTATTGTAAATAAATGATCCGAACAGATTTTGCTTGATATTGCGCATCGTCGCTTTGCTCAATTGGATCGCCGAAACCACGCCCATCAAATCGCCTTTGATCAGTGTGATATCGCTGGCTTCCATCGCGACATCCGTTCCGGTGCCGATGGCAATCCCCACATCTGCCTGCGCCAGCGCCGGCGCGTCATTAATGCCGTCGCCGACCATTGCCACAGTGTAACCTTCCGCTTGCAGCGACTTCACGTGCCGCGCCTTGTCTTCGGGCAGCACCTCTGCAAAAACTCGATCCGGTCCGATCTGACGGGAAATTGCCTCCGCAGTTCGTTGGTTATCACCGGTAATCATTATTACCTGCAGACCCATCTTGTGCAATTTTTCAATCGCCCGGCGGGAATCATCTTTCACCACATCTGCCAGTGCGATCACGCCTGCCAGCCTGTCATTCTCAGCAACCAGCATCGGCGTTTTGCCCTCATTTGCCAATTGATCCATCATATCGTCGGCGCTCTCCGAATCGATCTGCCGGTCACTCATTAATTTTGTATTCCCCAGAGCGAACATTGTTCCGTTAATCCGGGCTTCCACACCGTGACCGGGAATGGCATTGAATTCTGTTGCTTCCGGCAGATTGATTTTCTCTGTTTTTGCCCGTTGAATAATCGCATCTCCAAGTGGGTGCTCCGATCCCTGCTCTACAGCAGCGGCTGCCTGCAACAGCCGGGATTTAGTATAGCCATTCATCGGAATAATATCAGTGACCGTTGGCGCGCCGACTGTAATCGTGCCGGTTTTATCGAAAATTACGGTATCTATTTTATGAGCCGTTTCCAGCGCCTCACCGCCCTTGATAAGAATACCATGTTCGGCACCTTTACCCGTTCCGACCATAATCGATGTCGGCGTCGCCAGTCCCAGCGCACAGGGACATGCAATGATCAGCACTGTCACGAAAGTTACCAGCGCATAAATCAAAGCCGGCTGCGGACCTACGATCAGCCAGACAGTAAATGAAACCAATGCAACGGCGATTACTGCCGGAACGAAGATACTGGCAATAAAATCCGCCATTCGCTGGATCGGTGCTTTGGAGCCCTGGGCTTCCTGTACCAGTTTTATGATTTGCGCCAGCGCCGTGTCCTTTCCCACGCGAGTCGCCCTGAACCGGAATGAACCGGTGGTATTGATCGTCGCTCCGATGACCTGCGATCCGGAATGTTTTTCAACAGGAATTGACTCTCCGGTAATCATGGATTCATCGACCGCACTGGTGCCGGAAATCACCTCTCCATCCACAGGGACTTTTTCTCCCGGTCGCACGATGATAATTTCGCCCACCACGACATCCCGAATCGGGACATCGGTTTCAACGTCATTTCTGATGACGCGGGCAGTTTTCGGCTGTAATCCGATCAGCTTTTTGATGGCATCCGATGTCCTGCCTTTAGCCCGGGCTTCCAGCAGCCTGCCAAATAAAATGAGCGTGATGATTACTGCGGTGGTATCATAATAAACATGTCTCATGTTCTGCGGCAGAAAATCCGGCAGGAACGTGGCAACCACCGAGTACAGAAACGCAGCGCCGGTGCCGATGGCAATCAGCGTGTTCATGTCTGCAGCGCGGTGCTTCAACGCTTTATATGCACCGATGTAGAATTGAGTGCCGGAATAGAGAAGAACAGGCGTTGTAAATATGAACAGACCGATCCAGCGGATGGCTTCCGGGATGAGTTTTACAAACGGAAAGAGTCCGGGCATCGAACCGACGAATACAAACAGCGTTAGGAATGCGCTGAAAATCAGTTTGTTTCGTAATTGAATATATGCCTTTTCACGGGCTTCGGCTTCCTGGTCTGCAACGTTTTCTTCAGTGGCAGGCGCGGCGTAATAGCCAGCCTGTTCCACAGCACTGATCAGAGAGCTTTCATCGGTGAAACCGGGTACATATCGAACCGCAGCGCGCTCCGTGCCGAAATTCACGGATGCATCGACGACGCCGGGCACTGCCTTCAGCGCGTTCTCGACCCGACGGACGCACGCGGCACAGCTCATCCCCTGTATCGCCAGCTCGGTTTGATGACTGCGCACATCGTATCCCACAGATTTCACCGATTCGATAAGATGCGTCAAGTCGGTTTCCCCGCTGTCGAACTCGACGTGCGCGCTTTGATTGGCGTAATTCACATTTGCAGAATTGACACCGGGCGTCTGCCCAAGTGTTTTGCTGATCGTATTGGCACAAGAAGCACAGCTCATTCCGCTAATCGGCAAATCGATTTTCGAAGCAGGCTTCCCTTGACCGGTATTTTCCGGTAATCGTTCTTTTATGTCCAAATCATCTTTAGTATTCATGAGATTCATCTAATATTAATTCATAATGCATTAGTAAAACAATTCTATAATGTAAATGTTCCTGTGAATGAAATCAGGGATTGGCTAAGAATTTTAGCGGCAAACAAGACTGAAATTAAATATCTCGATGAGAACAATAGCGCATAGCAGTCCATAAACAGGCGGTACACAAACAACCCTGGGCTGTATCGTAAGTCTGGTTTTTTTGTGAAATGTCATTCCGGGCTTGTCCCGGAATCTCATTTTTATTAAAAAGTTAGGAGATTCCTGCATTCGCATGAATGACACCAAAAAATGGCTTTTGATACAATCCCAGGTTTTAAAAATCACTTTACTGTAATTCCAGGTTCCCTGTCAATTGCTCGATTTCCAGCCGGGTGATTCGTGCCTGATAGCGGGCTGAAATAAGCACGGATTGGGCGCGTGTGAGATTGACCTGGGCATCCCGGAATTCCAGCGATGAGCTGGCGCCGATCTGGTAACGATCCTGCTGCAGTTCGAGATTCTGCTCGGCTGCGGTCACGTTTTCCATTTCCAGCACGACCAATTCCATCTGTTTTTCAAAGGTAGTGAACTTTTCCCGGACCAATCCTTCGATTTGATTTTGTATATCCTTTAAAGCCAGCTCACTGTTTTGCTGTTCCAGACGGGCATTTTGCAGATCGATCTTGTCCTGAAATCCATTGAACAAATTAAAAGAGAGCGTCAAGCCCGCAGCCGCGCCTTTGCTCTGAGTTTCAATATCCCGGCTGAACTGTGGATTCTGACTGGATATGGAGCGGTCGGTAATGCTATAGGATGAATTCAAAAACAGATTCGGGTAAAAATATGATCGCATCAGTTGCGTGTTTTGCTCAGCGATTTTCTGATCCTGCCTTGCCAGTAAAATCGAACTGTTTCTTTTTTGAACCAGATCGAGCATTTCTTCCAATTGCATGGTCAACGGTTGGATCGTGATTTCTTTCTTCACTTCGATTGCTGTTTCCGGCGATTTTCCCAATAGAATATTCAGATTCTTGCGGGCAATTTGCACCTGTAATTCCTGATTTAGAAAAGCTGCCCGGTCATTGTTGAAGGATACCTGTGCATTCAGAAAATCCGTGGAAGATGCACTTCCCAGCTCATTGCGTACCTGTTCTTTATTCAATCGGGTCCGGGATATCTCCATGGAATTACGGGCAACATCCAGCAATTGATCTTGCTGCACAAGATTGAAATATGCCTGCAATATCCGGACGACCGTATTTTCGATGATGTTACGCGCCTGATATTCGCCCAGCTTTGCCAGATCATCATACCGGCTTTTATTGATAAACATCCGAAAGCCGTCGAACAGCGTCCAGTTCAGCGCGATCTGTCCGGTGAGGTTTCGGGTATCCGAATCACCGAAACTGAATGGCGAATTGGTTTCTTCGGTTGTGGTGCTCAATTGATAATTTCCACTGACATCGAGTGTCGGCAAAAATCCTGATAAACCTTTATTTGCATTTTTCTCGGCAATGCGCGCGTTATTCCGTGCAATTCGAATATTGTAATTATATTTCAGACCGACAGCAATGGCATCTTCGGCTGTTAACACATCCTGTCCTATTGAGATAGCCGGTAGCAGCAGTAATAATATAAGTGCTATTTTAGCTTGCATTTTCCATTTCTCCTACATTCTTCAATTCCTTGATTGCCGGTTCCACAGACTCGAGCGTAGCCTCACGTCCCAGAATATAGCGTGCCCACCAGTAGCGAAATCGATTTTGGACTAAAAAGGCAGCCGGTAACAACAACAGCAGAATGAATGTTGCGAACAGAAGCCCGTAAGCCACAGAGACAGCCATGGGTATCAGGAATTGCGCTTGCCGGCTCTTTTCAAAAATCAACGGAGCGAGACCAAAGGAAGTCGTCAGGGTTGTCAACAAAATCGGGCGTAGACGGGCAACGCCGGAAATGAATACGGCGTCGAAGACGCTTTTCCCAGCTCTTAAATTACGATTGATCTGATCGATCAGCACAATGCTGTCGTTTACAATGATACCGGATAGCGCAATGAATCCGTATATAGAGAGCGTATTGATTTGGATTCCCTGAATTCCATGTCCCCAGATCGCACCGAAAATACCCAGCGGCAATATCGAAAAAATGAGTGCTGCCTGCAGATACGAGCGAAACACGAGGATGATGAGAATGAACATTGCAATCAGAGCCACGGAAAAAGCACTGCGCATGGAGCGCTGCATTTTTTCCTGATCCCGGGACTGACCTTCGAAGGATGCCTGCACTCCCTGAACCTGTGCGAGAACTTCCGGAAGCACATCATTTCGGATTTCCTGTAAAATGGGCGGTAAGTCGTCCTCGGTATTCGCGAGATCCGCCTCCACTTTTATTTCCCTCTTTTTCTCAAGATGATTGATGGCAATAATACCTCGCTCTATATTGTAATCCGCCAACTCAGAGAAGGGATATTCAGCGCCTGCCGGTGTTCGAATTCGCATCCTGTCGAGATATTGTAATGCCGTGCGGTCTTCTTCCTGATAGCGCACCCAAATCCGAATTTCATCACGACCCCGCTGAATGCGCTGCACTTCCTGCCCGAAAAAGCCCTGCCGTACCTGTCCTGCAACATCCCGTAGATTGAGTCCCAGAGCATACGCCCTCGGTTTCAAACGAATGTTAATTTCCCGGGGACCCTCCTGATTTGAGTCAGTGACATCTTTCAAAGTGCTGAACTTTTCCAATTCAGCCACCAGCAGATCTCTGGCTCTGCTCAATTGTTCCAGGTCATTTCCTAACAAGCTGATGGAAACTGCTTTTCCAAATATGTTTGTTCGACCATAACTGATTTTCTGAACATCGCTCAGAGGACCGACCGCCTGACGAATGCGGTTTGCAATGACAAAACTCTGCATGTCACGAACCTCGCCATCCAGCAATTGTAATGTCAATTTACCGGTATGACTTCCGGTTTCGCCAAAATCGTTTTGCCCGATGATCCGTTCAATGCCCAGTATGACGTCCCTTCCATCCTTACGTTC
>WJJN01000409.1 GCA_014729735.1 Candidatus Zhuqueibacterota bacterium | reverse complement strand
GTATAATTACAATGCTGCCGGCATTTTCGTCGGCTGGGACGATCCGCAAGAGCCTTTTGAAGTGAAGCCAGCAAATCGCAGCAGCCGCGGGGAAATCCGGATGGGGAATCTGTACGCCAAGTACAATTGGATTATTTCGCCAAAAGCCGCTCTCAAATTCCGGGTGTCTTATCTGATGACATTGATGGGCAATCAATTCATCGAAACAACGAACTTCAATCCTGCGCACGGATTGGGTGCGGAAATTCAGGGTGATCTGTTACCGCACAGGAAATTCGATATCACGTATGGCGCCGAGTTCAAGTGGGATACCGGCAATACCAAATATTTTGGCGAGCACAAAGGCTACACCGTCGGACTGTACGGACAGACAGAGTACCGCATGACTGACAAGCTGCGAATAACACCTGGACTTCGTTACGACCGTTATCAACTGATCGACGGGTTGGCGCAGAGTCTGCTCAGTCCGCGAATGGGCATCAATTATCAACCGTTTGAAAGCACTATTTTGCGCGCTTCTGCCGGAAGCGGATTTCGCGCGGCGACAATTGCCGAGCGCTATCTGGATTTCAAAAATAACAGCGTGGTCGTGGAATCGAATCCTGATTTAAAGGCGGAGAGTAGCTGGTCGTACGACATTGGCTGGCGCCAGTATATGACCCGGAATTGGTTCGTGGAGCTGGGCGCATTCCGCAATGATTTCGATAATCTCATCGAAATCGATTTGCGACAGAGCCAGATCGATTTTGCCAAAGATATTCAGGTGAGCGTTCGGTTCCAGAATTTACAGCAGGCGCGGATTCAGGGAATCGAACTGACGACATCGGGAATGTGGTGGAACAACCGGCTCGGTCTCAAAGCCACGGCGACGTTTATGGATCACGAAGATCTGGTGACGCACGAGCCGTTGACATATCGCCCGGAAGTGATTGCGTTCATCAATCCGTTTGTGCGGCTCGGAGCCTGGGAATTCCATGCGGATTACCGCTACGCCAGTCGCATCGAAAATGTGAAGCTGTTCTATTATGACGAGCGCGTTCCGCAAAAGGTCTGGAATTTCCGGATGATCTATCATTTGGGAAATATCGATTTCCAGCTCGCGGTGAACAATGCATTTGATTATTATTACACGCAAATCGAGCGCACCATGGGCGAGATTAGGAATTTTACGGTTGGAGTGACAGGAGCGTTTTAGTGCGACCCTTGCGAAGGTTTATTGATTTACAGATTACTTTGAAATGAATTGCAAATGAGCTGCAGGGGGGGGATCAAAATTTAATTGTCATGTCATTCCGGCTGGAGCAAAGCGGAATGCCGGAATCTCGTAAGTTAAGTTTAATCAGGAGATTCCGGGACAAGCCCGGAATGACACTGAATGAGAAAATAATACTTTAATACAGATCCTAAGTAAATCATGAAATCCATAAAGGGATTTCACTCCGGAGATTAAGATTTCCGAAGTCACAGTGACTTCGGAAATCTTTCATTTTTAAACGAAATGAATTTTAAAAATGAACAAAGACGATTTTAAATTTTTCACCGAAATTGAAGTCCGTGTGAGTGATTTGAATTATGGCGGGCATGTTGGCAATGACCGTTATTTATCCTTCTTTCAAGATGCGCGGATTCGTTATTTGAACAGATTCGGCTACAGCGAACTGTCTGTCGGAGAAAACATCGGACTGATCATGAGCGAATCGCATGTGGTGTACAAGGCGCAGGCGTTTCTGGGAGATGTGCTGAAAATCGGCGTCCGTGTTAGCAATATGGGATCGATTAAATTTGATATGGAATATTTGATTGTTCGCGACAAGGATGATACAATGATTGCCAGCGGCAGCACCCGGATGGTAGGCTATGATTACGCGAAAATGAAAGTTAGTAAAATCCCTGTGGATTTCTATGACAGAATTCGCAATTTTGAAGAATAAATGTAGTTCCGGGAACTTGACTCTCTTTGAAATCCAATAAAAACTTGTTGACAATCGTCGTTAAAATGATTATTTTTTAGTCTAAATTGAATGGTATGAATGACATGATTTTTTCAAAAGGAAAAATTTTATGGGTAGACGACGAGATCGAATTGCTTCGTCCGCACATTATATTCCTGGAAGAACGGGGCTATGAAATAACGCCGGTGACCAATGCCGAAGATGCGCTGTCTTTGATCCTGGAAAATAAATACGATTTGATCCTGCTGGATGAAATGCTCAACGGGATGGACGGCTTGACTGCACTGAACAAGATAAAGGATATCAATCCATTTTTGCCGATAATTATGATCACGAAGAGCGAAGAAGAAATGATCATGAACGAGGCGCTGGGTGGCAGGATTGCCGATTATCTGACGAAGCCGGTGAATCCCTCCCAGATTCAATTATCGTGCAAAAAAATTCTGGAAAGCAAAAAGATCGAGGGCGAGCGGATTTCCCGGGATTATACAGCCGAATTCATGAAAATATCGCAGGCACTGATGTCGCCGCTCAATTGGCAAGAATGGGTCCAGATCTACGTGCGGCTCACGGATTGGGAGGTGGAACTGGACGAGCATCCGGGATTGGGACTTCGCCAAACCCTGTTGGACCAGAAACGAGATTGCAATATCGAATTCGGTAAATTCATTGAAAAAAACTACCGCCATTGGATTGTCAATGATGATCGACCGGTTCTTTCTAAAGATATTGTATCACGATACGTTGTGCCACTATTAGAGCAGCAGAAGCGGATCTTTTTCATCATTATTGATAACATGAGGGCGGATCAATGGAGGTCCATGGAATCTCTGTTGCACCCCTATTATGACATTTCAAAGGAATATTATTATTCTATTTTACCGACAGCCACACCTTATTCCAGAAATTCCATTTTTTCGGGAATGTATCCCGGCGACATCGAAAAGCATTTCAAGGAATTCTGGACTTCCGGTTCCGAAGATGAGAGTAGTCACAACCGATATGAAGACGCGCTGATGAAAGAGCAGTTAAAGCGGTTGAATATCGAAATCAAGCCTGAATTCAAATATCTTAAAATTCTGGATATGAAACACGCGCGCAATGCTACCAAGAATATCGCATCATATTCCAGGCTGCAGCTGGTAGCGCTGGTGGTGAATTTCGTCGATTTTCTTGCGCACAGCCGAAGCGATTCACAAGTCCTGCGGGAAATTGCACCGGATGAAGCTGCCTATCGCTCCCTGACAAAATCATGGTTCGAGCACTCGGAAATCTTCAAAATTTTGAAGAAATTGTCGGAATTGGGAAACACCGTTATATTGACATCGGATCATGGCAGTATTCGCAGCATGCGCGGGGTAAAAGTGCTTGGCGATCGTGAAACATCCACCAATTTACGATATAAGTATGGCAAGAATATTAAATGCGATTCTAAGCATGCGATTAATATTCAGAATCCCGAAGAATATAGACTGCCGGCGCGCAGCATGAATACGAATTATCTGATCGCGAAGGAAGACTTTTATTTCGTGTACCCAACGGATTATCATCATTATCTGAATTATTATAAGGATAGTTTCCAGCACGGGGGGGTATCACTGGAAGAAATGATTTTACCGGTAATAAAATTAGAGCCGAAATGATTTATTCGATTACAACACATAGCGCCGAAGAAACATTGGAGTTCGGTAGCCTTTTAGCGAAATATCTGCGAGATGGCGATTTAATCGCGTTGTTCGGCGATCTGGGTAGTGGGAAAACGTGTTTCACCCAGGGCGTTTGCAATGGTTGCGGGATTCAGGAACCGGTTACCAGTCCCACGTTTACGCTGATAAATGAATATTCCAACTCCAATTCGATTTATCATTTTGATTTTTATCGTATCGGCTCCGAAGATGAAGTGTATGGGCTCGGCTATGAAGAGTATTTTTACGGAACCGGCATCTGTCTGATCGAATGGGCGGATCGGGTGCTGAATTTTTTGCCTGCAAATCGAATTGAAATACATATGGAGAATTTATTCGAACAGGGTAAGGAATTCAGCCGAAAAATAGAAATCAGGTTCATTGGCGCCGAAATGCAGCAGCGCAATTGGGCAGAGATGTTCGAAAATGTAGAACACGAAAAATCCGGGATCGAATCGTGAACATATTGGGAATCGAGACTGCGACGAATGTTCTGGGAGTCGCACTAACTGAAGACAGGCGCTTGATCACTGAAATTCGCCTGAATTTCAAAAAGGCGCATGCTGAAAAAGTGATCGGCTCCATCGAAACGGTTTTGAAGGAAGCCGGGATTACGCTGACAGATCTGGATGCGGTTGCGGTTTCTATCGGTCCGGGGTCATTTACAGGGCTGCGTATCGGATTATCCACGGTGAAAGGACTTGCGTTCGCCAATGATTTGCCGCTCGCTGCCGTGAATACGCTGGATTCGCTGGCAAGCAATGCCATGTTGTGGAGAGGGCAAATTTGCGCAGTGATTCATGCACAGGCAGATGAGGCATATGCTGCTCTATACCGCAGTAATCACTTCCGGCAGGAAAGAATTGGTGATTATGAGCTACTTGATTTGAACGAAATCAGGGATTTTATAAAAGAAAAAACGCTGCTGCTTCATAGCGGTGTAAAAGAGATCGGGCGGTATTTGTCTGCTGCGGATAACGGATTGATTAC
>WJJN01000408.1 GCA_014729735.1 Candidatus Zhuqueibacterota bacterium | reverse complement strand
TCGAAGAACACGGAGATAACTTACCTGTGCAGGAACTTTTACCTGCTCCATAATGACATTTTGAACCACCTGATACTTTCCTCATTCTATGTTTACGATCAGTATAACCGAGACACACAAACAAAAATCATTCCAACATGTTCTTCAAATGGAGCATTGAGAAAGTACCATTATATTTGACCCAAAAACATTATAATAAAAAAATGCCATAATGTCAAGGAAATAATATTGGGGTTTGAAATTTTATGTATACTGTTCCTGAACATCAACCTTATTCCCGCCGCTGCATTGTTTTACGGACGATTAATAAAGAAATAAATGCCACAATTAGATAAACAATAATAATGACAATATTCGGTGGAATGGTGGAAAAAGTCGGCGGACGGATATTTACATTTCCAGTCAATACATAGGATGCCCAAAAATATGGATGCGCACGCGAAATTTTGTGTCCATTTAAGATAAAGGTGTCTTGAAGTGAGGCAATCTTGGCGCGCTGAAGAGCCATTGAATTGGTTTGTCGCTTGTATTTTAACTCAAAGTAAAATTTCGACATCAAATATATTACGCTTCTGTCCTGCACCCGCCATAAATTATACAATACCGACTGCGCGCCCGCCATTAAAAAAGCCTGGGGCATCACGATTGCGCCTGGCTTCTGATGTATATCTATTGGTGACAATTGACATCCGGTTATCGTCAGCAGATCGGTTCGCAGCGAACAGTTCAAAACATCGGCTATCTTAAGACGGGAATAAGCAAAGATATCTTTTCCTGAAAACAAAATCCTGGATTTTTCCGGATTTTCATTATTCAAAAATGCAGGCGCAGCGAGATATATCCATCGAAAGCGGTGGCTATTCTCTTTAAAATATTCCACTGTTGCATTTTCAGCAGAAATATTCTCATGGCGCCATAGTATTCTGGAAATGTGTTCTGCCTCTTCCTTACCGTAAGCCGGCGACTGATAATCCCACTCGTCTTCAGAGACTATGTCAGCAGGATCTGCACCTATAACATCTGTCATGGTGAGAAGCTTTCGCCCGAGTTTTTCTTTTGCACGCGGCTTCAGAAATACCGGATCTAGCGCCAGCGATGTAAAATTATATCCAATTGCGTATTTCTGAATCAAAAAAGTCATTTTTTCAAATTCAGCATACATAATCTCCTCTTCTGAATCTCTTTTACCTGTTGTCGGATCCACTATAAGACAACCAAATGGGAATCCCACCATTACATCGTCAGGAATGATGATTATGGATTTTATATCCGTCAGAAACGATTCGATTGGCATGAACAATTTACGGTACAATTCATGAGCTAGAACTAAATTGAAGTCCAGTTCCAGCGGGTTTCGGATTTTATGTAGCGGCGTCATAAGTCTTGTTGTTTTTTCGAATATCTCATTTCTGCCAATATTACAGGTTACTACATGAAAAGTATCCTTCAAAACAACAAAAACCAGGGTATGGTTTTCTTCAATCCTGTAATTCAGAAGAGCTTCCCGGTCTTCCAAATATACATTTTGAATTTTTTTCAATTTTATCGGATGATGTGACAACAAAAACAGTGCATACTGAGGTGAAGTCTCTGTAATATAATATTTAAATTCCTCGATCTCTTTTTGATAGTAATTCAGGCTGTCAACATTCACAGGCGAATCCGTGTCGGATAGAAACTTCGTCTCTTTTTGAAGCAGCGATTTATATTCACGTAATATGCCGTTCAATTCTTGTAGCTCAGAATCAGCCATGCAATCCATAATAAGCTGTTGAACATAGAGGTTTTTTGCCATTTCGATATTTGTATAAGCAATGTCGAAATAGTTCTTCTCAGGAAATTGATGTCCCAGCGCGATCAATTCGTCAAGGGGGAAATTGCTGTTATCATTAATAGTTGCGAAAGTGTTCAGCGAAAACATCAACATTAGTATACTGATTATCAATGGGAAATTTACTAATTTCATTGAATGTCCTGATTATTTAATAACTTATTAAATGATTCGCATATAACTCCAGATAGTCCAGAAGGGCATAATTTTGTTGATAGTAATACAATATGCCGGCGGTCAAAGTTAAAATGCAAAATAGAATAAAAACAGCAGCGCGGAAGGAACTCCAATAATAAACAACCTTGATTGCTTTGGTCAATCTTGCAATATGCCAGATGCAGAAAAGAAAAATAAGCCCTGCAATAAAAAAGAACATCGGTTTCATAATAATGATGCGATAGAGGATCATTCCTATCGGGATTAGCACCATAAAATGTGTTCCACTCCAGAAGCTCAACATTATAGACTGTTTAAAGGGTAATTTCTTCCTGAAAATAATTGCAAAGATCTTAATCAACATTCCGAGAACAATAAATGCGATAATAAAGATAATTGTGGATATTGCGATTGTCGTCGCCGGGTCCCATATAAAAGAAATAAGACTCTCTTTTGTAGACTGATTGATCGTAAGCAGGGTTAACAGATGATCGAAGAACAGATTTTCCCGATAATAATAAAGTAGAGTTGCTGTAATGAGCGCAAGTCCAAGCGAATTGAGCAAGGCAACAAGAATAGTGTGAGATACCGGTACTTTTCGTTTATCACGGATATCAACAAAAAAACCATGCGGGTGGATAAAAATGCGGCGCAAATTTTCCTGAATATAGCGCCGGGTATTGTAAATAAACAGGAATATCAACAGCGTGATTACACCAACCAACGGAAATACACTTGGATGCTCCTCCTCCAGACTCAAGCCGGGATTGATCCTCGTCTTCGCTTGCAAAAAAAGTGAACGTACCACATTATACGCCAGCCTTTCTTGCCCGCTGAATTCGATAAGTCCTGAAGGATAAATATCAGATTTTTCTCTGGGACCAAAACTATTCAGTGGATAATTTGCCTGCCAGTCAGCCAGCGAATTAATAAATAAACCATCCACCTCTTCAAATTGTCTCAATATTTTCCAGGTTTCTACGATATTCGCCGCCTGAATTTCTTCCAAAATCGTTATGTCTTCATTCGGATACCTGGATTCCTGAAAGGAACTGCCGACAGAGACAAAAATTAATTCTTTCTCAATCTCGGACAACCATTTGTTCGCGCGACGGGCGATGATCCGTTTATCAATATCAGATAAATCGAGAAAAATAATTTCTGCTTTCACTGGGGTATTTTCAACATGAATACTTTTTAACTGATAACATGGCTTATGGTCCAGGGTGATGACATCCTCATAAAAGGACTCGAGCATATCCGAAGAATTTTCACCGAACGGACCGCCCAATCCCCAACCAGATACGCTGACGTGTAATTTATCCCGTTGAACGACTTCTGATAAGTAATCTGATACCAGCGTACCAAATTGCTCTTTCTGCAACAATGCAACCGGTGTCCTGTTAAGCGGAATCTCCTGAAACAATAGAATGCCGTTTCGATCACACAATTCAGTCCAATACGGATGCAACGGCGATCCGACGACTCGCACTGCTTGCGCATTTAGATGTTTCAATAGAACGATTGTTTGATCCATATCCGTCAACTTCGGCACATTCGAGTCACCAAACAGATTGTTGTAATAATTGATTCCGTTCAAGACAATTTTTTTGCCATTTAGAAACAGCGCTTCATTTTCCAATCGTACTTCCTTCACTCCAAGCGATATTCCGGTGCTATCGATCATATTTCTTCCGTCGAATAAATAGATGCTCAGATCATACAAAAAAGGAGATTCGGGTTCCCACAGTAATGGATCTTCGATCTCGAACTCCGTTTCAAATGAATGAATCGGCTGAAGCCTCTCCGGGAGCGGAATGTTTTCCCTGTACTCCGACCATCTGCCTCCTGGCTTCCACAATTCAAGATAACAACGCATTCTTCTTGTCGTAACGGACTTGTTTGAATCATATTCGGGCAAAAGGGTGCGAATATCAAAATTCAGCGATAATTTTGCACTTTGCTGATCCGTTGCAATACTGACTTTATAATCATTAATTTCCGCGGATATATTGGGGATTGCCAGCAGATAGATATCCCGGTAAATACCGCCATAATTTTTCAGACCCAGGATTTGATTTTTCAGAGGTAACGATTGTCTCGCATCGAGGCTCGTGTTTAGATTTATTTCAATGATATTCGATTTGCCGGGTTGGATGCTGTTCTGTGGAAGTTCCACAAAAAAAGAATTATCACCTGCATGACTGCCAATAAATTTCTTATTGATGAATATCGTACAATAATAATTGATGCCATAACAGACTAATTTAAATTTTCTATTTTGAAAACTCGAATCCACTGCAAATGTTTTCCGATAACTGATGTTTCCTTTAAATTCAGTGAATGATGGTATTGAAACGATCTGCCATTGATCACTCTCTTTTATTCGATATTCCCATTCCCCGTTAAGCATAATCGCCGGACGATAGGCAGAGGGTGTCATCCATGTTAAACGCTGTCGATCAAGTCGCGATGTGTCCGGAGATATAAACCGGACCTGATTTTCCGCACTCCACCCCAAATTGCTGCCAGACAGCATCAGCAATATTATTAGTTTCGTTAATTTTGTGCCCATTATAAATTTCCCTGAGATTTTATATGTCCGTATCTTTTGAAACTCACAAAATTTAAAAAATATTTATAAGAAATTCAACAAATAGTTATATTTTTTTTCTTTACTTTTTGTGAATTAATTGTTACATTATTTTTCAAAACAGGTTTGAAAATCAGTTTGTGAGATTTGATAGTCATTTTACTGATTCCACCGGATTATCCCAATTCCAGATTGAAAAATATTCGAGGATCGCAATGAAAGTGAAATTACTCATTACCAGTCTTATGTTTCTTACGATGTCAGTACACAATTTATTTGCAGGCGAAATCAAAGATGTAGAATTCATAATCGACGCACCGGAATTTGGATTGCGAAACGTTCCGTTCTCAATAACTATTACCGCACGGAATTCTGACGGTTCTGTTGCTACGGATTTTCACGAAAAGCTTAAAGTCGAGGGGATCCGGCATCAGGAATTAGGTAAATTGGATTCAACTGCACGCTTTGTAAACGGTGAGCTGGTGTTATCTGACATTTACATCCACGAAAGCGGTACAAAAAAAATTCGATTCACTTATGAAGATACAGTCAATGTATTGAAAATACGGATCATTCCCGGCATTTTAAGCTTGCTGCCGCCAATCATTGCAATCGTGCTTGCGTTATTGTTCAAGCAAGTGCTGATTGCTCTATTCTCCGGAATATGGCTCGGTGCAATTTTTCTGAATGGCTACAATCCATTCATCGGATTCATGCGGGCGCTGGATACATTCCTGATCGAGGCACTTGCCGAACCATCGCACGCAGCGATTGTAACATTCAGCATGACACTCGGGGGAATGGTCGGCGTTATATCGAAAGCAGGCGGTGCACAGGGGATCGTGGAAAAGCTGTCGAGGTTTGCGAACAATCGTCGCGGCGGGCAACTGGCGACATGGGCAATGGGCGTGCTCATCTTTTTTGACGACTACGCCAACACCCTCATCGTTGGTAACACCATGCGCCCGTTCACCGATAATTTGAGGATTTCGAGAGAAAAGCTCTCTTATATCGTCGATTCCACCGCAGCTCCAATTGCGTCGGTCGCGATCATTTCTTCGTGGGTGGGATTTCAAATCGGATTGATCGATCAATCATTTGAAACGTTGAACATCGTCAAAGATCCGTACATTACTTTTCTACAATCTATTCCGTATGCCAGCTACAGCGTGCTGGCAATCGTATTTGTCTTCATGATCGGTTTCTCACAAAGAGATATGTTTTCCATGCTCCAGGCTGAGCAGCGATCTTTTACAAGCGGGAAGGTATTACGGGACGGAGCACAACCCATCGCCGATTCCAGTTCACTTGATATCGAAGCTGATTCCGAAATTCCTCTGCGCTGGTACAATGCCCTGATCCCGATTATGACTGTTATTGTCGTCACCATTTTCGGACTTTATTACAGCGGCTTATCCGAGTTGGGTGATCGAGGCTACGGTGCACGGCTGGGAGAGATCATCGGTGCCGCCGATTCATTCGACGTGTTAATGTGGTCTGCATTTATCGGCGCGATCGTTGCGATTGTGCTGGCAGTAAGCCAAAAAATATTAACATTACAAAAAGCGCTGGATGCCTGGCTTAGCGGTGTCAAAGCGATGGTCATCGCCATGATCATCCTCGTTTTAGCCTGGGCAATCGGCAATATTTGCGCTGAATTGAAGACCGCGGATTATGTCATTCACCTTATTAAAGGATATCTCTCGCCCCACTACCTGCCAGTCCTCACATTCTTTATCGCCGCATTTATTGGTTTCTCCACCGGTACATCATGGGCAACGATGGCAATTCTCGTACCCATTGTTATTCCGGCTGCTATTAAATTGTCTGCTGTAAACGTTATCGATCCGTCAACGGCTGAATCTATTTTACTGGGTACCATCGGTTCGGTTCTCTCCGGCTCTGTTTTCGGGGATCATTGCTCACCTATTTCGGATACAACAATTATGTCGTCAATGGCATCAGCAGCAGACCATATCGATCATGTACGCACCCAGTTGCCTTATGCTGTTCTTGTTGGTATCATCGCATCTGTAATAGGCTATCTGCCGTCTGGTTTCGGGATTACCCCGGTAATTTCGATTGCTGGAGGTGTTTTTATACTGACACTTATTTTGTTCCTGTTTGGAAAAAAAATGAAATAATGCCTGGTTAAATCATGTATTTACAATTTCTTAAAATTTAACTAAATTCGCAAAATAGCAATAAAATTTCATCAATTCATCAAATTCAAAGAAATCGCTTGCACCGTATCATCTTTTTTTGTATATTATGAGGCTACAGCAATATTATTGAAGTATCGCCTGGACAATATTTAACTTTTTGCCGAGTAATTATGTATCATAAGTTAAATACATTTTCTTTGTTCGTTCTCCCCTATCAAAATTGTTCACTTTGGTGAATGATTTGTTTTCGTGCTATTCGCAAAATTGCCGCCTCACATAACCTGGATTCGTACGCCGTTTTCGAAAGATTTTCACTGCTCTCAGCATAATCGATAAAACGTTTGCATGTTCAGGCTTTCTATATCAAAAATGGAATACTGTATTATGACGTATTTCTTCAAGAATAGTATATCATGCATTCCTTTTTCAGGTTGATGAATAGCAACAAAATTTTCGCGGGAGAAATTCAAAATATTAAATTAATTTGGAAACTTTTCAGATAAAATGGCAGAGACCAGCTTTGCCAACCAATAATTGTTAAGATGAGTAACATAAGGAGAGTAATATGGAGAAAGTTCGATATATCACAAAATTGAAAAATATTCCTGAGCTCACAGAGAAAGAACGTGAGACATTAACTGATGTCGCTGACAAATTTGCTTTTCGCACAAACAATTACTATCAGAAGCTAATCAATTGGGATGATCCCAATGATCCAATTCGACGTCTGATTGTTCCGAGCCACGAAGAATTGGTTAGCTGGGGACGTCTGGATGCTTCTGATGAAGATAAATACACCAAAGTACCGGGGCTGCAACATAAATATCAATTCATCGCTGTACTGCTTGTAAATGATGTGTGCGGAGCTTATTGCAGGTTCTGCTTCCGAAAGCGACTGTTTATGGACATTAGTGATGAAGTCGTACGCGATGTGACACAGGGAGTCGAATACATCAGGAATAATCCGTCGATCAACAACGTTCTGTTAACTGGTGGCGATCCATTAGTTATGTCGACGCGAAAATTAGGAAATATCATAAAACAGCTTCGTGAAATCGACCATGTAAAAATTATCAGAATTGGGAGTAAAATGCCGGCATTTAATCCGTATCGCATTATCAACGATCCGGATCTCTTGGAGATGTTAGGCAAATACAGTCAGAATGACCGACGCATATACCTGATGACACATTTCAATCATCCGCGTGAAATAACAGACGTTGCCTGCGAAGCGGTTTCATTGCTTCAGAAATCCGGAGTCATTTTGACGAACCAAACACCGCTTCTAAAAGGGATTAATGACGATCCGGAGGTTTTGGGAGAACTTATGGACAAGTTATCCTATATCGGCGTTCCGCCCTATTATATTTTTCAGTGTCGACCGACCCTGGGTAATAAAATGTTTTCAATTCCAATTGAAAAATCATTTGAAATTTTTGAGCATGCTCGAATGCTGACGTCAGGATTGGGGAAGCGCGCACGTTTGGTAATGTCTCATGCTACCGGTAAAATTGAAATTCTAGGAAAAACTGATGAGCATGTGTTTTTTAGATATCATCGGGCTGCCGAGCCGCAGCAAAAAGCGCGGTTTATGGTTTTTAAACGAAATCCGAATGCCTACTGGTATGACGATTATGATGAAATTATTTCGGAATATTCATTTAACTATCCGTTCCGTACATCCGGTCCGGAATAGTATGAACATTTTATAAATCATTTAAAAAGCACTCGAGTTTGAGTGCTTTTTTTTTCTTTATGTGATCCCTGACATTCCGAGCTAAATTTAAGAAACGAACTCGTAATACATGGAAACTTAAAAAATATACCTGTCGTTAAACTATAAACTAATTAACGAAACTATAAAATAATCAATTATTTTTTTCTTGTAATTTAGCTATTTTTATTCTATATTTTATGAAGAAAACATTGGCAGGAGTTAATATGCGAAGATACCTGATTTTGGTAGGAATTATATTGGTTGTCGGTTGTGGCGGATCGCAAAAGCTGGTGAAGCAGGAACCGGGTTTAGCGAAGAATCTTCCTGTAGGTTCATATTTTCATCCGAAAGCAGCGTCCCATTTCATTCGTGGCAGCGTTTACGATTTGAACGGTGATCATAAATCCGCATTGCTCGAGTTCAGCGAAGCCTTATTATATGATTCATCATCCGTAACGATTTATAATGAAATTGCCGAACAATATATCAAATTAAACAGAAAAGAAAGTGCGGAACGAATACTCCGGGAAGCAACCAGCAGATTTCCGAATGATAAAAAATCGCTCAAATTACTGGCAGCAATTCATTATCACAAAGCCGAATACGAAGCCGCTGCCAGAGCATACCAAAAAATCCTGGAACAGTATCCTCAGGATATTGAATCACGATATAATCTCATTGCGATTTATATGAGTCAGGGAGACGACCTTCGTGTTGCAAAGGAATATGAAAAAATTATCGAAACAGAGGGAAGCGACGTCGATTTGCTTGTGAAAACAGGCAATATTTATCTGGATAACCAGATGTACGAAAAAGCCCGGCTCATCTTTTCAAAATTACTCGATAATTATCCTGAAGATGAACGCTCCTTTCTGGCAATGGCGAAATTGAATCTGGAACAGCAGGATACCACAGACGCCATTATTTGGTATAAACGGGGTTTGGAAGTAGATTCCGAATTTACAACATGCCTGGAAGAGCTGCGCGACCTATACGTTAAACAGGAACGATGGGGAGAGGCAATCCAGTTGATCGAAGGTATGATAAAAGTGGATAGTACTGATATTCAAATGCGCTTGCGTTTGGGAGAGTTATATTTCCGCAAGGCAGATACCCTCGCAGCGATCAATGAATTTGCAGACATTGTCGAAGAATTCCCGGACGATTTCAGAGCGTTTTATTCTATTGGAACGCTTTATTATCAACAACAGAATTGGGAAAAAGCAATCCCCTATTATCAAAAAGCTATTGAAAACAATGAGGAATTTAACCGTGTTTGGATCATGCTGGGTCTGGCATATTTGCGTGCAGAGAAAATTGAGCAGGCGGAAGAGCATTTTGCAGAAGCAACCTCTGTTTTCCCGGATGATCCGACAATGCACTATTTCCACGGCACTTCATTAAATCGCCAGAACAAATACGAGCAAGCTGTAGAACCTCTGAAAAAATGTCTCAAACTCGATCCTGAAAATGTCGATGCAATGAGCGCACTGGCGTTGGCGTATGATGAGTTGGGTGAGCACGAGCAATCCGATATCATGTACGAAGCCGCGCTAAAAATTCGCGAGGAAGACCCGTTGTTGATGAACAACTACAGCTACAGCCTGTCCGAGCGCGGGGAAAACTTATCTTACGCGCTGGAGCTATCGAAAAAAGCGGTTGCCCGGGATTCGACAAACGGCGCTTATCTGGATACATTAGGATGGATTCATTTCAAGTTGGGTAATTATGATAGGGCATTGAAATTTATTAAAAAATCGCTGAAAACAAATCATGAATCCGCCGAGGTTTTGGAACATTTGGGCGATGTGTACAATGAGCTGAACGACGTCGAAAATGCACGTAAATACTGGCAAAAATCACTTGAGCTGGATGAAAGTCGCACTTGGATAAAAGACAAACTGGAGTCGCTAAAATAATCGAGGACACTTTGAAACGCATCTTCATATTTTTGTTCATCATTCTTTTGATTACCGATTGTGCCCGGGTTTTCAGACGCGAGCCTCTTTCTCTGAAAGATATGACGGTACAAAAAATCCGCGCCCGGGTTGAAGAAAATTACTGGAAT
>WJJN01000053.1 GCA_014729735.1 Candidatus Zhuqueibacterota bacterium | reverse complement strand
CCATATATTTCATTGCTTCTTCGAATTCTCTTTCTGCAAGCTCATATTGTTCATCATGATAATAAGCAAAACCCAAAAACAGGTGACAGTTTTTATCCGACGGAATGATCTTCACTGCTTTTTCCAGCAGATCTATCATGTGGAACAACTCATTATATTCATAATAAAGCATTCCCAAATGATAGTATACATCCGGAAAATCCGGCTTCAATGAGATGACTTTGTTGTAATAATAAACTGCTTTTTCTTTATCTTCCTTGGCAAATTCATAAAAATATATGATCCCGCCTTCCTCCGGATCGATCATGTAGCGGTATCGCATCACATCCTTTTCTTTAAGCAATCCAAGATGGTAATATGCAAGATAGTAGCCCGGATCAATCTTGATTATGCGCTTTAGTTGCTGAACAGCCGAAGTCGTCATTTTCATCTGTAATAACAGCATGGCATAATCGAAACGGTAATCGCAGTTATCGCGATTTAGACTCAAAGTTTCTTTAAATTCCAGATTTGCGCGAAGGCGACTGTAAACCGTGCCCTGCTCCATATAAGCCAGCGCCAGACGATGATGAAACTTTGCAGAATCCGGGAACAATTTAACAGCTTGACGCAGACAGTCGATGGCACCTTCATGATCGCCGGCAGCTAATAGTTCCTGCCCTTTATGGAAATTTAACTTCGCCTCCGTGATTTTATCATTTGCAAAACTTCTCTGGATAAAAAACAGAAAAATCCCGATGGTGAATATCAGGATAATTTTTTGCATGAAAATATTCATTATGAGTATTCAAAAAAAGGGCTGTATCATAAGTCCGGTATCATGCTTTTCAATGGAGAACTACACATGATAGTCGACTAATAACACAGCCCAATGATAGTGGTTTTGTGTATTATCTTCTAAAATCTGAATGCAAGCGTTACCAGAAACTTATTGACGTCTATTTCTTCAGTAACATTTTGAAATTCTGTGGACAGATCAGACTGGTCTTTCCACCATCCGCGTAACCATGCCACATCTAATTTCACCTGTTTATCCAGCAACATTCCAACGCCTGCGGTAAAGAACTCGCGGTCGTTTTCCGATGTCGCATCTTCAAACGGCAGCGGCTGGTTGAAATAGCCTGCCCGCAACTGGAGATTTAACAACGGTACGATGAATTCCGCACCAAGTCGGTATTGTGTCGTTGCCCGGTAATATCTTTTAAAATAACGATTGGATTCGCCAATGCTTCCTTCGGGCGGCTCTGATGTGTATTCGAGCTGCGACCAATCCGCATACTCCACATCACCGGAGACAGTTAAATTTGGTAATAGAGTGAACGCGCCTCCAACTCCGAAAATATATGGCGCTCTGAGTGAGTAATCCCATCTTCCCTCGTATTCCTCGATAAAGACAGAGTCTGCATAGGCTGGATCATAATTATCGAAATACTCCACTCGTTCGTACCAATCTTCCTCAGCTTTCAATTTGATTGGAGTTTGCATCGTGGCGCCAATGCGCCCAAGTATTCCTAATTTATACATCGCGCCGAGCTTGAAATTTGTGGCGCTATAATCGGTATTTATCATCAAATCACTTATATAATCATAGTAATAGACATTATATTGATCGTCGTATTCATCGGTCCATTGATAATCATTATTTCCGCGCCATATATTCAGTGATGCCCCGATAGATAAATTCATCGTTACATCAATTGCCGCAGAAAATGTCCAGTTGCTCAAACTGCCGTCCTCTATCTCTATGAAACTGCGCTGATATGCCGTATCGGTATCAGCAGCGAACAGACCATTAATGGAGAATCCGCTATCAAAGCTTCGCACTCTGTTGTAACCTACAGCAAATACAAGGCTTCCGCGATAGGTGGGATATGGCAGTACGAAACCAAATGAATTTAATTTAGTAGCATTCGTCTCATCGATATTCTCCGCAATACCTGTTACGGTGGCAGAGTTTTCCATCATAAAATGTGACATCGAACCGAGCATTTCCATGCGCCGGATTTGCGCCAGTCCTGCCGGATTCCAGTATGAAGCTGTATAATCATCTGCTACTGCTGTAAATGCTCCTCCCATGGACATCGCCCTTGCACCGATTCCAAATTGATGACCCAGAAAAAACACCTCTGATTGTCCTCTTGCATTCTGAACACTGAAGAGCAGTACCAAAATTAAAATATATATGGCATTTTTCCGCATAGTGTATCTCCGCATAAAATTAATGACTTGTTCAGCACTCTCTCGTAAACTCAATCTCCTTCATTCTTTATTTCTTGCTTTTCTTTGAGGAGCCGGAACTCTTTGATTTTGAACGTGATGACGAACTACTCGAACTGCTACTTCTCGGAGCAGAACTTCTCCTTTTCGATGCCGGTGCTCTGTAAGTGGGTCTGCTTCTGGAAGAAGAAGGTCTCGAATAGGATTTCGATCTGCGTGACGAAGGTTTCCGGACTCGCTTTGGCTGAGATGGCGTTTCTTTTCGCTTCTGTCGCGTTACAGTCGGAGGTGGTGTCGATCTCTTGGGTCGGCTCGTCCGTGGCGCTGTTCGTACGTTCTTGTCCGGTTTAGTGCGACGAACGGTTTCCTTTGGTCTTCGTCGCGAGACAGTTTCAGGACTGCTTTTTTTGGTACGACGAACGACATGCTGTCTCACCTTTTCAGCCGGTGTCAATTTACGTTTTTTGATTATCCTCTTGTTAGGAACCGCTTCTCGTCTCACAAAATCACGTTGCACCCGTTCCTTCGGTTGCCAGTACCTTCGGTCTCCGTCGTAACTCCAGTAGTACTGATGTCGGGGATGATAATAGTAATAATTGTGATACGCCCATGAATCCCACCACGGATCGTAAAACGGATCATATACGCCTACATAGAAATGCGGTCTGCCATAATACATCCATGAATCATAAAATCCGGTACGATAGCGGTGCCCGCGGTAATATGGTGACCAATATTCCCACGCATGCGGACCGTAATGAACCGGTGTGCCTGGGTATACATTTACATTGTAATAATGCATTTCCTCGGCATCTGCGTATTCATCCTGATAATACACTTCTTGATATTCTTCTTCATAATCTGCATAATAGTCTGTATCAACATCCGGACGGGAAAGCTGAGTATAACAGCCGCTCATAAAAAAAGCGACTGTCAATACGACCAGTGATAACAATAACTTAGAGGAGATTTTTAAACTCATCATGATCCCTCCTTAACCTGGAAAGAAATTTAATTAAAAAACATGACAAGTGGTTAGCAGATTTTCCCAGTGCGTAGGTAGAAATAAAGCCAATCCGCTAACCACTTTCTAATACCTTAGACGAATTAAAAGTCAAAAAGTTCACATCTCGGTAATTTCGAGGCTTATCGTTGCTGGAGTGTTCTAATCTGTTTATAAGTGTTTTTTACATCATCTAACCTATTGGTACCAAAGCGTTTGAGAGCCTTTAACTTTAAAGTAAGCGCATCGAGGTGTTCGGTTTTATCCAGATTGTGCGGGCTGCTCAGAATAAGATTAATGATTTCGAGCGTTTTATCGGGATCCTGAACTGTGAGCTTAGCTAATTCAAGGAGACTTTCCCAACGTCCGAACCATTGAATTTGCGAAGCATTTTCAAAACATCTGTAAGCGGATTTGTATTTCGATTTTTTCTTTAAATTCAATCCCAGTTTGTAAAACATTTTGCCACAGTCAGTGAAATATCGCTTATAATCCGGATCGACAGGCAGACCATTATTTTCATTAACAGGTTGATTTTTAATTATCTTATACAAGCGGTCACATCCCTTTTTTTCCTGATCTAAATATTCATATTCTATACATGCAATGCGCCAACCGATTTCATCGCGTGCCTTCTGCGTATTCAAGTCGTCGATCATATCTTCGAAACCGATTTTCGCTTGTTTGTATTTTTTTTCCTTGATTAATTGCAGGCATTGATTTTTTTTCTCGGATGCAGCAATATTACCACCGTCCCACCGAATCCACTTCGTATAATTGTCAACAAATTTCAATTGATTTTTTGATGGAGCTATCTGCTGAGCCTTCTGAAAAAGGGAAAGTGCAAGTTCTGTGTTATATAGTTTCGCAACAGTAATCGCCTGATAATACACGTATCGAAAATGAATTTCAGCGTCGATAGAATCGACCACGACATAGTTGCCTGCTAACAATTTCTTCTCCTTTTTTTCATTTAAAAAAGCAGTCTGCAATAACACATGTTCTGCCTGGCGATAATTCTGATACGCCTTCTGCCATTCATTCAACTTATAATAATTCTCTCCAAGACGATAATATAAAACATGTTCGCTTTTATCACGGGAGATTATTTCCTTGAGCTCTATAATTGCTTTTTCATAATAAGCAGATTCTTCTGTAAAATCTCCTTGCAGTGTGTACACTTTTGCAAGCAAATCTTTAATCGTTAAATTAAATGGATCGATTCTGGCTGCTTTACGTAGTTCATGGGCGGCTCTTTCAAGTTTCTGGCTGATGATATTTCGCTTCTCATTCCGGATTTGCAGAAAAATCGAATCTGCAGTATCCTGCTGTTTAGTGCTTATGAAATCCCACAAAGAATCGGCAAGCTCGTAGTTCTGCTGCGCCTCGCTAAACAACTCAAACGCTTTACGCTTTCTGGCTTCCGAAACAAATAGCCGACTGGTAATGGAATCAGACTCGACTGCTGTTAAGCTATCGATGCCAGATGGAAAAAACTCACCGTCATCTCTTTTCAATTTTAAAATAACGCCGCACCCATACACCTGGATTAATATAATTGCGACAATTATGATAATAAATATTCTCTTCATTCGTATCCTGTCTCTATAATCTCATTTGAGATAATTTTACGTGGTAATTACGAGCCAGCTCAAAGTTGCCATTTCTTTTATACGCATTTACTAGCAATTGATATGTTTTCTTCAAAGTTGTTTTGGACAAGTCTGCTTCATATGCCAAAACATTATGACAATTCTTGATCGTCTCTTCTGAATCGGATTGTGACAATTGTGCTAATTGAAAATAAGATTCCGCGCGTTTTTCCCAATCGATTTTTGATGCCTGTTTGAAGTAAGCATAAGCAATTTTGTATTCTTTTCTCTGAAGATAATCCAGCCCCAACTGATAACACATTGCCCCATAATCTGTCAGATAAACCATGGATGTGGAATCAGCACGATTTTCCGGGGGGATGTCTTTAACCACATCGAATAACCGCTTAATTCCGTCGTTCTTGTTGTTGAGTACCTCGAAATTGATAGTCGCAATTTTCCAGTTGATCTGATTTCGGGTACGCCTCGTTTGCAAGATCTTTAATAACTTTTTAAATTCTTTGGAAGCTTTCTTAAATCTGTTTTCCCGAAGCAGCTTATAACAATAATCACGTCTTTCAACTGCCCGGATGTTTCCATCATCCCAGTTAATCCAGTCGATATAGTTTTGTATCTGTCTTCTTTTTTGCAGCGATTCCGTGAGTTGCAGCGCCTGGTTCAATAGATTCAGCGCACTTGAATCATCATACATTTTTGCCCTGGTATCTCCCTGTTGTTCCAGATAATAAACAAGTAATGCCGTATCCAACGTAGCCGGCTGTTGTGAGCCTGTTTTAAAAATTGCTGTCTGCTCGAGCACCGCTTGTGCTTTTTTGAAGTTGCTATACGCATCTTCCCATTTTTTGAGTGAATAATGGCATTCGGCTAATAAAGCATAGATTTTATGCTGGCTTTTCTCAAATTTTAAGAATTTATTCAACTCTTCGGCAGCCTGTTTAAAGCAATCATCTTCATCCGATACTTTTCCCAGCAAATTCAGGATTTCGATATAATTAATGCGGGCATTCAGACTGTATGGATCGATGTATCTGGCTTTTTTGGCGTCTTCTTTTGCTTGTTTCAAAAGCTCCTCTATGCTTGATCGCACATCACTGAATTCAGGAAATGGCTGTTCGCATTGATTATTATCCCTGCTATTCGGTTCGAGAATCAAGCGACACTTTCGATAAAGTTGTTTTATATTCAGGCTGTCGGACTCGACATTTTCTCGCGTAGTATCATGGATTAAATGGCACAGCCTCCAGAGCGAATCGCTTATTTGAAAATACTTTTTGCTCTGATCCACATAATAACCGGATTGCATTTTTTGGGAAAAATCAACAAAATAATGGCTGGACAATGAGTCTGCTTTTATGGCGAGAAGGCTATCAATACCTGGCGGAATACGGTTTTCATTTTGTAAATATGAACTCCGAAATTTTTGCTGATTCGTTGCACAGCCGAATAGAAGCGCCATTATCCCGAAGCAAACGCATGCCTTTACTGTTTTTTTCATAATTGTGAGTTTACAAGTTTGCGATACCACGGTTCAGCTTTCTTAAATTCACCTTTACGTTTGTAGGATTTAAATAACAATTCATACGTTTTTTTTACTTCTACAGATGACAGTGAATGTCTGAATTGCAGCGCTTTGTTACAGTATTCAATGGCAACGTCATTGTGGATCGATGAAAGAGCAGCCAATTGAAGATAACTTTTGCCAATCTCATCCCAATAGAATGTGACTGATTGTGCGAAATAGATAAATGCTAATTTGAAATTGTTGGATTCTAAATACTCGACTCCCAAATTATAACACATTTTGCCATAATCATTGAGATATTTTTGATAATCGAGTACTTCTGCCATACCGCTGGAATCGAGCTTGACGTCCCGAATGATCTTATACAAGCGGTCAATCGCCGTGTTTTTTTCTCCAAGATATTGAAATTCCAATGTGGCAACTTGCCATTGAATTTCGCTTTTTGCCTTGAATGTATGTAATTTTTCATATAATTCAAGGTAGTCCGCTTTTAAATCATCATACTCTTTGCATCTTGCATATTTTTCTTTCAATCTGTCATATTCTCTCGAATTTTCGAGATTACCATCATCCCAGTTGATCCAATCGGTTTTCCACTGGACTTTTCCGGCTTCTTCAGGAGTGGGAGCTATCAGTTTCGCGTAGTTTAATGTCAGCAATGCCTCCTGAACCAATCCTAATCTAATTTCCGCTTCAGCACGCATGGAATAATGTGCGTACAGTTCATCCGTATTGATCGTTTCCCAATCAGAATCGAGAATGATATTGATTGATTTTTGTAAATTGGCACGAGCCTTTGCCCATTTTTTCTGCCACAGGTAATATTCCCCAAGCTTGAAATATAATTGGGGATCATCCTTGAGAATATATGCCAGGTATTCCAGCATTGTTGTGGACCGACTGAAATCGCCGCGCTCCGCATGCAATTCGGCGAGTCGCTGAAACACCCATATCAACCATTTCTGTGTACGGAGATCAAACGGGTTCAGACGAATGGATTCTTCCAGATCGACTCGTGCTTTTTCCAACTCCAGGATTGATTGCAGCTTTATTTTATTTTCCAACATCTGATCTACCGAATCCGTCATGGATTGCTCCAGTAGTTCCACTGCTTTTTTGACTCGATTAGAGCCCGATGCCAGTCTTTTCAAGGCAATAGTCGAATCTTTTTGAGGCACGACTAATTGCGAGTCTGTTATTGATCTCCACATTTTCCAAAGTGAATCACTTAATACAAACTGGTTGATCTCCCTCAACGTTTTTTCTATCTCTCGTCTGTAGTTTAAATCATCGCTGTTGCCAGGACTATACAAATTATTCCTGCTGTCAATTTTCTCTAAGAGGACGAAAGATTGTGCCGGAGAAGTAAGGACACATGCTATCAATGTTAATAAAATCAGGAAATAACGGAATTGAGTATGCACGATGATAGAACCCTTATTCTTGTTAAAATTGACTAATTTTTGTGCAATGTAATTATAGAAGCTATAAAAATTGAGGGAATTATTTTTTGGAAACTCTTTAGGATCGATTATATAATAATAAAAGTATTGACAAAAAGCAAGCTATTTTTAGATTTCGTTCTATTCTTATATATGTCAAATAATCAGTAAATTAGAACCATTTATTTCATTAAAAAAACTTAATAAATGAAACTCTATTTAAAATTAAATAACATCTTAATATATATATGTCGTGTAAGTCATAGTAATTAATTAAATACCGACTTCATCCAGAAACCGATACAGAGTTGCCCGCGATACTCCCAGTAACTCGGCTGTTTTTACTTTATTGCCATTGGATTTATTCAGCGCTTCACGTACGCTTTTGGTATCCAGTTTTCTTTTACGATGTCGTTTAGGAGCGCTTGTTTCGGAATTGTAATTATCACGAATATTCGGCGGTAGATGCCTTGTTTCGATAAGCTGACTTTTACATTTTACAAGTGCAAAGTGAATCGCGTTCTGCAATTCACGGATATTTCCGGGCCAATGATAGTCCTGTAAAGCAGATACAGCCTCATAGGATAGGACAGCGGCGCCGGAATGATTGTCCATTTTTTTCTGGGCTTCGCTTAGAAAATGCTCAGCCAGCAAAGCAACATCTTCTCTCCGTTCGCGCAATGGCGGTACTTTCAACGGAACCACACACAGACGGTAATATAAATCTTCACGGAACCGGTTCGCTGCAATCTCTTTTTGAATGTCTTTGTTTGTGGCACTAATCAGACGGACATTTACTTTTGTCGTCGTTTCGCTACCAACTCTTTCGAACGTTCCTTCCTGCAAAACGCGCAGCAATTTCACCTGCATCAGCGGAGATATATCACTGATTTCATCCAGGAAAATTGTTCCCCCGTCGGCTAATTCGAATCGACCTTTTTTATCACGAATCGCGCCGGTAAAAGCACCTTTTACATGTCCGAATAATTCACTTTCCAGCAGTGTCTCCGGAATCGCACCACAGTTTACTGCAATAAACGGTTTATGAGAACGCGGACCCTGATCGTGAATCGCACGCGCAGTAAGTTCTTTGCCTGTGCCGCTCTCCCCTTCTATCATGACTGGTACATCCACATGTGCCAGTTCTTCGATTGTTTCGAATAATTCCAGCATTTTCGGATCACGCCCGATAAAGCCGAAATGTCCTTCCTTTGTGCGAACCTGCAATCGCAGGCGACTCAGCTCGGTGATATCTTCCATTAAGATGAGCGCATATTTCGTGTTATCGTATTCGATAGGAGCAGCAGTTATAAGCATCACGCGATCGTCGAAATCGTCGCCGACTTTGAGGCTTATCTTCGTGCGCACGCGATGAATTTTATGTCCTTTCATTATCTGTTGTGCGGCATTGTAGATCTGGCAATGCTTACATTGCTCGCTGTGTCCGCATGTCCCGTGGTCTCTGTCCACTGTGATACAGCGCAATACCTCTCCAATGCTTTTATCGATCACTGTAGAACCGGATGTGTCAATGAAATTTTCCCAGTATTCGTTTATGGTTTGGATTTTGAAATTATTATCTATTATCATCACGCGAAAGGGGATCGCTTTGAAAAGCGTTTTCAGGAATCCATTCCTTTCGAATTGTTTCTGAAGCTCTAACTTACTCATTCAATTTCCTACTCTTTTCTAAGGCTACTATTTTTTCATGCAACCAATTTTAACAATATCTTTTCTGTCAAATTTCGTGCCAATGGAAGCTTATATTCATTTTGCGCTAACGGCTCGGCTTTGGTTAATATTTGTGTTGTTAACTTTTTTATATTATCGGCTGATAGATTTGCGCCTGCTAATTTTGCGGATACATTGTCTTCGAACCACGGTTTTGGAGCAACACCGCCAAAGGCAATCGCACCATTCTGAATTTTCGAACCTGATTTATTAATCACAGCAGCAACACTTACAATAGCAAATTCCCAGACTGCCCGGTCCCTGAATTTCAGGTAGCTGCTGACTGTGTCTTCGGATAATTCCGGAACATGTACCGCCGTTATAAATTCACCCGGTTTCAATATATTTTCTCTGAGGACATTTTCATCGGGTAATACGAAGAATTCTCTGATCGGAATCGTTCGGGTGTTGTTTTGTGAAAAAATTTCAACGGAGGCATCCAGAGCAACTAATGCAACTGCCGTATCAGATGGATGAACGATAAAACATGGCGCTCCACCGATGATACAGTGATATTTACTTTCCGCATCCACTGCATAACATAAATCGCCTCCTTTTCGCAGACAATCGAATTCTTCTCGGAAATACCAGCAACGAGGACGCTGGCAAATATTGCCGCCGATCGTCCCCTGGTTACGCAATTGAGGCGAAGCAACCTCCAGAGCAGCCTCTGCCAATGCTTTATATTTTTCGTTGATTGTCGGATGCTCGGCAACTTCAGTTACTGTAACCAATGCACCGATCTTTATTCCTTTTCCCGGTTGAATCTCTATTTTATTCAATCCGGGAATCGTT
>WJJN01000407.1 GCA_014729735.1 Candidatus Zhuqueibacterota bacterium | reverse complement strand
GATATGCTGGTTATGTATTGTGGCACACAATTTGAACACACAATTGGTGAAATCGATTAAAAGAAAATAGGAAAAATATATTAAAGGAGGGCTAACCATGGCTATTGTAAGATGGAGAGATTACGACTCAATGGATGAAACAATGAAAGATGACATGATGAACATGTTCAACTGGTTTTCGAACTTTGCAACAACCCGGAAAGAAGAAACATCGAGATCCTGGATGCCACGTATCGATACTGTTGAAAACAAGGACAATTATATTATTTATGTCGAAGTTCCGGGAATGAGCAAAGAAGATATTAAAATAAATGTCACCGAAAATAGCCTCACGATATCCGGTGAAAAGAAGAAAGAAGAGGACGACGAAAATCTGCATTACAGCGAAAGATCCTTCGGGAAATTCGAGAGATCGTTTACATTGTCATCCCAAATCGATGTAAACAATATAAAAGCAGATTATAAAAACGGCATACTCAGCATTGTACTTCCCAAAAAAGAAGAAACGAAGCCGCGTGAAATTGCCATTAAAGTCGGATAGACTGAAATTTAGCAACGGAACAAATTGAATTAGTAAAAGTTGTATCAGATGTAAAATGAAAGAAGTCCCAATTTAGTTGGGACTTCGTTTTTTTAGGTATTCTTTAGATATGACTTTCTCAAAGGACAGAATATAGCACATTGACTAAGTATCGATATTGAAAGATATTCCTGGGTTTTCGTAATTTCATAAATTAATTTTTCAAAGAAAGAAGGGCGCAGTGAAGGCAACGGCAATTGCTCATTCAAATATCGCATTGATAAAATATTGGGGACGTGCGGCTGTTGCTGATCCCGGTCTGAATATCCCATTGAATGATAACATCAGCTTCACGAAGAACAGCATGATCGACGATATGAAATTGCAAACAATAACAACGATCCACTTTGATGAAATATACGATCGGGATAGTGCTGAAGTCAATGGAGAGAAGCTCAGTGGTCGGAAATTAGAGCGAATTTTAAGGGTTATCGATGTTCTGCGATCTGAGGCAAAATCAAATATAAAGTTCAGAATGAAGAGTATCAATGATTTTCCGACGCAGGCTGGGCTTGCTTCTTCTGCCTCTGCTTTTGCTGCACTCACTCTTGCCACAGCATCTGCACTCGGTCTAAAAATTAACAGAGAGCAACTCAGCACTGTTGCCCGCCTCGGATCGGGTTCTGCCGCTCGTTCGCTGCATGACGGCTTCGTCTATTTCCATTCAGCGAGTTCACATGAACAAGCATTCGCCGAACAAATTTGCGAGCCGGGGCATTGTGATATGCATGCAGTCATTGCTATTGTCGATGAATCGGAAAAGAAAGTGACATCCGATGCAGGGCACGATTTATCGGCTGCCAGCCCGTTCAACGATATTCGAATTCAACGATCAGCCGAGCAGGTCATGGAAATGCGACAGGCAATACTGGAGCATGATTTCAGTGCTGTGGGCAAGATTGCAGAAGCTAACTGCAAATACATGCACGCCGTGATGATGACCTCCGAACCGCCGCTCTTTTACTGGAATCCCGAAACGCTCCGAATCATCAAAAAAGTCATGAGCCTGCGCCAGCAGGGACTGGAAACCTATTTTACTATCGATGCGGGACCCAATGTACATTGCCTTTGCCGTCCTGAGGACGTCGAGACATTGACAATAGAGCTTGCAGCATTGGAGGGAGTGAAGAAATTAATTCCAGTTCGCCCAGGAAGAGGCGCATATCTTGCTGACGAGCATCTTTTTTAGTTCAATTAAAACAGATTTCCGAAATCTTGAAGATTTCGGAAATCTAAAGGCTCATTAAAACGTAAGCACCTTCCAATCCTGTTTCAGCATATCCGACAACGGCACGCCCATATATTTTACATCAATACCGAGTTTTTCCAGATTTCCCGAGACTTCATACATATCTGCACATGCTTTACACGCTTCGAGAATCACGCCGTCTTTTTTCATCGCCGCAATCTTTGTCTGTAAGGAAGAATCTTCTGCCAATAATTTGGCAGACGGTCCCCACACGATCAGCACGACTTCATCGAACCAGCCCTGCTTCTTTGCATTGTGGGTGTACATGAAACAGACCTTATGTGCCACTTCCGGGTCGCCGCTGGTCCAGAGCACTGCGAGCTTATTTTTTAACTGATTTTTCATTTCTTCTCCCGATTCAATTTTCGGTATTAATGTGACTGTCACGAAAAAAACAGTCAGCAAGATTATGGTTGCTTTCATTTTTTTCCCTTTCAATTATTCTTTTGCTCTCGAAATTGTAATATGTTTGCCATCTTTTACTGACTTTAATATTGTGGGATCATCCATAACAACGCCGAAAACATTTACGGGACTCGCAGCACGAGGCTTATCGCCGGTGCTGACGGGTGTTCTGCCAAAGAAAATGCAAAATGCACTACCAGCCGACCAGTAACCAAGTGCACCAACTTCGACATCTGCCACAGCATCCGGAGCCTGGTCGATTTCAACGGGAATATCGAAATAAATTTCATCACCCCAGGTTTTTACTATCCCTTCGATGGGCAGCGCATCGTATATCTTCTCAGCAGTTTCGGAATTATTGAGTTGTGCTTTAAGGCGAAATTTATCCACGGATATGATAATATTTTTCATCGAATTCCTCCTCTAGATTGAAACAATTACCATTTTTCATTATGAATTATATCTTCCAATTTTTTCCGCTTTTTAGGACGTCCCTCGTCATCCGGATATCCTAATGGCGTAAATGCGATGGGCTCGACATTATCAGGCAATTGCAGGATTTCCCGTGCTGCGGCAGGATCGAACGCGGCGATCCAGCAGGTTCCCAAACCGAGATCAGCCGCCGCCAGAATCAGATGATCCATGGCAATCGTCGTGTCCACATCCGCGTATTTTCGACCGTCTTTTCTGGTCCATGATTCCGAGAGAACGGCGCAGGCAGCAATAACAATCGGCGCCTGAACAAACCAATCCTTTCCGTAAATGCGTTTCAGTTCATCTTCCCTTCCATCTGTTTTTATCAGAATGAGTCGGAATGGCTGACGGTTCGCAGCAGTAGGCGCAAGATTGGCAGCTTCCATTATTTTGTTCAATTTTTCCGCTTCCACCGGTCTCGACTGATACGCCCGGACGCTATAACGTTTTTCGATTAATTCAAAAAAATCCATATTCAATACTCCTTTTATATTTTAAAATGATTGAATCAAATTAATTCTATTTGAAATAAATAAATTGCAGCAAGTCCAAGCAATCCCACACAGACAATATAATAAATTGTGGGCAGAATTGTTTTGCTGAGAATCGAGCCTTCTTTGCCGAGCAATCCAACTGTCGCTGAAGCAGCCACGACGTTGTGAATTGCGATCATGTTTCCCGCGGCAGCACCCACTGCCTGCAGCGCAACGGTTAAACTGCCGGAAATCATTAATTGCTTCGCCACACTGTGCTGAAACAGACTGAACATCAAATTACTCACCGTATTGCTTCCGGCAATGAACGCGCCAAGTGCACCAATAAACGGTGCAAAGAAAGGCCAGACGTTGCCCACCGTCGCTGCAACCCATTTTGCCATCGTTATTGGCATACTTTCGAGCCCGGAAAGATTGAATCCCGAATTAATATAAATTCGAACCATAGGGACGGTGAAAAGGAGCACGAATCCTGCTCCGAGTAAAATTTTCGCAGAATCGGATACTGCGGCTGACAATTCTCTGATATTCATGCGATGCAGGTAATACGTGATGAGCACTGCTGCGACTAATACTGTACCCGGCAGATACAACGGCTGCGAAGCCGCATTGATCGGTGTCCCGAAAACATTTTGCCACTGGATATTCACGGAGCTTAAAATCGAACCAAGGGGAAGTTGCGGCAGCCGGGTTAACACCAACAGAATTGCCACCACAACGTATGGCGCCCATGCTCTGGAAATGGACATGCTTTTGGCAGTGAGTGAGTCCAGTTTTATTTCAATCGATCCGAGCCAGTCGGCAGACCATTCTTTCGCAGGGGGAAAGTCCCACGTATCTTTCGGTATTAAGAATTTTTTATGCGCAGCGAACGTCACGATGGCAAGTCCAATCAATGCTCCCAACAGCGACGGAAATTCAGGACCCAAAAAAACTCCGGTCAGCGCGTACGGAATGGTAAATGCCAGCCCGCCGAAAATTGCAAACGGTGCAATCGAAAGTCCCTCGGTCCAGGATTTATTTTTTCCGAAGAAACGGGTCAGCATAATCACCATCAGCAGCGGCATTAACGTACCGACAATGCCGTGAAAAATGGCAGCTTCTGCTGCAATCAGACGCAGGTATTCGGAGAATGCTAGTCCGCTCGCGGCTAATTGCGCGATCAATTCCGGACTTTCCAGTCCGCCTTTTACACCGACGAGAATTGGCGTTCCTACTGCGCCAAAAGTGACGGCAGTGCTCTGGATCATCATGCCGATCATCACCGCAGCCATTGCCGGGAAACCGAGCGCGACCATCAGCGGTGCGGCGATGGCAGCCGGTGTTCCGAAACCGGATGCACCTTCGATGAATGATCCGAACAGCCAGGCGATGATGATTACCTGCACCCGCCGGTCTTCGCTTATTTTGGAGAATCCCGCCCGAATGGCAGTGATGCCGCCTGAATGTTTCAGCGTATTCAGCAGCAATATCGCTCCAAAAATAATGTACAGAATATTAAATGTAATGAACAGCCCCTGAATAATCGATGCAGCGATATGCGATAACGAGACATGCCATACAAAATACGCAATGATGCCGGATGCAATAAACACGATCGGCATGGCGCGTTTTGCCGGCATGCGAAGCGCAACCAGTAATACAGCAGCCAGTAAAATCGGTGTGAATGCGAACAGCGCGAGTAATCCGAGGTTCATTGTTGGATGATTCCTCTCTTTTTTGAAATAGCAGATTAATTCATGCAAGTTGACTTTTTTAAGGTGTTTTTTAATATCCAAATATACAAATTTTAGATGCGAGATTCAAGGCATTTGATACAGATTGAAAAAGGATGCAGATTTCCGAAATCTTTTGTGGAGTGCATTGACTGTGTCAATGTATAGCG
>WJJN01000406.1 GCA_014729735.1 Candidatus Zhuqueibacterota bacterium | reverse complement strand
CATTCGTAATAGCCTTCATGAGTCAGGAAATCCTCGCTCTCTGC
This sequence comes from Candidatus Zhuqueibacterota bacterium, assembly GCA_014729735.1. GTDB lineage: Bacteria > Zhuqueibacterota > Zhuqueibacteria > Thermofontimicrobiales > Thiofontviventaceae > Mariaggregatimicrobium. The sequence goes on along the minus strand of WJJN01000406.1, from coordinate 3,456 downwards.
GACCAGCGCATCCCGCTTTTCCATGCTAATACTGGCTTCGGTTTCCACGAAATCCTTGCGTTTGGTCACGGTATTGTTCAGCGGCTTTGCTTCTTTCCGCTTCACAGGCGTCAGATTTTCCATGGCTTTTGTGATACGATCCATTGCCTGCTCGATCTTCTCCATGGATGTGGCATACGAAAACCGGATGAATGTGTCAGCACCGAATGCATCTCCCGGTACAATTGCCACGTGTGCATGTTTGATCAAATAATAAGCTAAACCGTGCGAATTGCGGATTTGATTTCCCTCGAACGCCATGTCGTAATACGCCGAAAAATTGGGAAAGAGGTAAAACGCACCCTGAGATTTATGGCAGGATACCTTTGGAATCTGCATCAGCCGGTAGTGCATATAATCCCGGCGCCGCTGAAATTCCGCCAGCATTTTATTGATTTCGTTCTGCGGTCCGTTCAGCGCAGCGATCCCCGCTATCTGTGAAATAGACGAAGCGTTGGATGTATTGTGACTTTGCACCTTGTCCATTCCGGCAATCAAATCTTCGGGACCTGCGGCGTATCCCAATCGCCAGCCGGTCATGGCATACGCTTTCGAAAAGCCGTTGATTATCACCGCATTTTTTCTTACATTTTCCCCAAGCGAAGCAATACTGAAATAGCGAAAGCCGTCATAAACCAGTTTTGAATATATCTCATCAGCAATGATGACCAGTCCCTCGTCCACCGCGATTTCCACGATATCTTCCAGCTCTTCCCGCGAATACGCCGAGCCTGTGGGATTGGAGGGATTATTCAAGATAATCGCTTTCGTATTGGAGTTGACCGCACGGCTCAACTCCTTTGCCGTGAGCCGGAATCCGTTTTCCTCCCGTGTCGGAACGATCACGGGCACGCCTTTGGCGAGATTTACCATGTGCGGATACGACACCCAATACGGCGCGGGAATGATCGCTTCTTCTCCTTTATTAAACAGCGCCATGCACAAATTATACAGACAGTTTTTCGCACCACTTGAAACGATTATCTGATTCGGATTGTAAGTGACTCGATAATCCTCATGTAATCGCCGGATAATCGCCTCTTTCAGCTCCGGCATTCCGGCATTTGCTGTGTATTTCGTATAATTCTCATCGATGGCTTTTTTGCCGGCATCTTTGATGAATTGCGGCGTCGGGAAATCCGGCTCCCCCACACTCAAATCGATCACGTCGATCCCTTCGGCGCGCATCGTCCTGGCTTTAGCTGTAACACGTAGCGTTGGTGAATACCCGATCCGTTGTACTCTATCTGAAATCATATAAGTCCGTTTATTTTTGATTGATCATCTGAAATTAAAATCGAAAATTTATAAATTAGTATCAATTCACAATTGCGCCGGAACGCATCCGCTTTTTGCGTCTCTTAGATTGGTGTCATTCCTGCGAATGCAGGAATCTCCTGACATTTTGACAATTAGGAGATACCGGGACAAGCCCGGAATGACATCAAATGAGAAAATCGGACTTTCATCACAGTCCCGAGCAACAGGTTTAACATGTTAAGCTCCCTTCTTTTCTTTAAGAGAATAGCATTTAGAAGATAGGTTCAAGAAATTTGGCTACACTTGTCTTTTAGTTTTGACTATGTGAAATTGGAATTTATCACGCCAAAGGCGGATGCGCCCCCTGGCGCATTTGTAATTTGTGATTTGAAATTTGTAATTTACCAAGCATGATTCTTCATTTTTAATTGCGATCTATTTAGCCGATTTCTCATCTACCGCTTTTTGCTCTTTGGCAAGCCCTGGCAATTTTTCCAGAAGCTTTTTCATGTCCACCCCGCTCAGCGATTCAACCACAGTGGGCATTTGCGCCAGCACCTGCGCTACCTGATTCGTCAACCGGGAAATTCCGGGATTGCCTTCTCCGCCACCGTCGATCATCACAATTTTATCGACTTTCGTCAGCGGCTCGGAAATCGCTCTTGCTAATTCCGGCAGTGCATCGATCACCATTTTGTAAATAGCTGCCTCATTGTAATCCTTCCACGCGTCGGCTTTCATGCGCATGGCTTCGGCTTCTGCTTCTCCGCGCGAGCGAATGGATTCCGCCTCGGTCGCAGCTTTCAGCTTGCGGGATTCTGCACGACCTTTTGCCTCTGCGGCAAGTCGATAACTTTCGGCGTCCGCTTCTGCCTGAGATTGATATTTCTTGGCATCTGCCTCTTTCCTCACAGATGAGTCCAGCTCTTTCTCCCTGCGCACGATTTCCATCTCCTCTATCTTGATCGCATTTTCCTTTTCGATCAGTTTCACCTGAGATTCTTCCTTGCGAATCTGCTGATTCATTTTCTGCTTTTCCAGATCATACGCCAGATCCGCCTGTGCTTTTGCCTGATTAATGCTCACCTGGAACGATGCGCGATTTGTCTCGAAATCCCTGTTCGCTTTCGAAATTTCGGTCTCTGCTTTCAGTTTGGCGATATCGCCATCTTTGCGCGCCTGCGCTGCTTTAATCGACGCCTCTTTGTCTGCTTCTGCCTGGGCAATTGAGGCATCCTTTTTTACCTGCGCAATTCTCGGCTGTCCCAGCGCAGCTAAATATCCTTTGGTATCGTTAATATCTCTCAGGGCAAACGAAAGCAATTCCAAACCCATTTTCTCGAAATCGGACGAAACAGCCTGTTTCACTTTTCCGGCAAATTTCTCCCGGTTCTGGTAAATTTCTTCGACCGTCATTGTGCCCAGAACTGCGCGCATCACACCTTCCAGAACGCCGTCTGCCACATCTCGTACCGCGTCCGCATCCTTTCCCAGAAACTGCTCCGCTGCTCTGCGGATCGCATGTTCCTCGCTGCTGATTTTCACCTGTGCCAATGCTTCTGCGATCACCTGAACTCCCTGTGCCGTAAGCACTTCCGGTGTTTTAAGCGAAAGCGTGATCACATTCAACGGAAGTATCTCCACCCGTTCCACAAACGGCTTCACAAACGTACCGCCGCCGATGCTGATCCTGTATCCTATTTTTTTTACCGTGCCATCGGGATCCTCTATCTTGCGGGTCCTGCCACCGGAAATAATCAGTGCCTCATTCGGTCCTGCTTTATGATATTGCTTTGATAATGCAATAAAAAACAGTACGATTGCTACAACAACAACTGCTATTATAATGATTAAATTGAACGAAATGAATTCCATGTTTCCTCCTTAGAAGCCGCAATTGGTTAGTTAATTGCAGAAAAATTTCAATATAAATTTTCTTTCGGATAACGACCAATATATGGAAAAATAAGTTGATATGCAAGATTTTTTTATTGAAGTTCTCACTCATTGCCGATACAAAATTTTGTTCTTGATTTTCGATTTTTTTTTCTGTAATTTAGAGCTTACGTGCGAAAGGTGGGAGCTGTATCATAAGTCTGATTTTTTTGTAAAATGTCATTCCGGCTTGTCTTGGAATCTCCTATTTATTAAAAAGTT
>WJJN01000405.1 GCA_014729735.1 Candidatus Zhuqueibacterota bacterium | reverse complement strand
CCAAAAAACGAACCGAAAATCGTGCTGTTTTTCGGAAATTACAATATCGTGACAAACAGGGAGGCTGTTTACGCTGCACGGGATAAGGTGGTGGATAAAGTCGTGCAGCAATATCCGAATGTGAAATTTCAGTTTATCGGTGCCAATCCTCCGGAGGATATCGATCATCCAAATATGGAATTTTTGGGATTTGTAGAACGACTGGAAGAATATCTCCGCAATTGCGATGTCATGATCTCGCCGATCCTCGCTGGCTGGGGCATGCCGACTAAGATCATAGAATCCTTGGGATGCGGCAAACAGATCGTTGCCACCGAGACAGCGGCACGCGGCGTTCCGAAGAAATATAAAACGCTGCACATTGTGGATATTGAGGACTTTGCAGATAAAATCGTCGATTTGCTGAAAAATGGCAAACCGGTCGATCCGGTGGATTTTGAGCTGTTGAAACAAGAATTTACCTGGGCAGGAGCGATCAATAAATTAGCGGATAGAATTGAACAAACTATTAAATAAATTGCATAGTGAAGAATAAAGAATATAACATTGTCAAGAATTTGATATTTTCGAGCATTTCGACTTTATCGACCTTTTTTCTTTTTATTTTGTTGTCGTTTTTGGGAAGAGTGCTGGGAAGCGAGCAGTACGGTATTTTCACTACTGCACTTTCCATTGCCACGATCTTTGAAATGTTCACGGATTTCGGATTGCGGGATATCAGCATTCGCAATGTCTCCCGCTCGAAGGATTTAACGGAAAATTATCTCGGAAATATTCTCGTTTGGAAGACACTGCTCTGCACCGCCATTTATGGCGCGATGCTGATCACAGTCCATATTCTGGGCTATAAGGGAGAAATCCGGACGATCATTTATATTCTGACGATTTCCGCGTTTCTGAAAAACATGATCTACACTTTCAGGATCTTTTTTCAGGCGCACGATGAGTTCGGCTGGGACACGCTGCTCGTTTTGATCGAACGGACGAGTCTGCTTGGTTTCGGACTGGCAGCGCTGTTTCGCTGGGAAGCGCTGATGCCGTTCACAATCTGTTTTGCATCAGTGCGCGCGGTCAATTTCCTGCTGACACTCATCACAATCCGCTGGAAAATTTCACCGATCAGGCTGAAATTCAATCTGAAATTAATGAAAAAGCTGCAATTCGAGGCTTTCCCGCTGGGATTGTTTTTTGTGATCCTGACTGTATTTTCCTATATCGATACGGTGATGTTGTCGTTGATGCGGGATTATCATGAAGTCGGATTGTATAACGCAGCGTTCAAAATTTACGAAGGTGTCGCGATATTGCCGACGGTGTTCTGGCTGGTGTTCCTGCCGCGATTATCCGAATTGTATAACGTCGATCTCGGTTATCACCGCCGGATGTCAATCAAATCAGTGAAATACCTGTTCATAGTGGGATTGCCCGCAGTGACGTACGGCGTGCTGTTTTCGGAAATGCTGATAAATTTCTTTTTTAAGGCTGAATTCACAGCGGCGATATTCACTCTGCAGATTTTATTTTTCGGACTACTATTTCAATATCCTAACTGGATGCTGAACGCGACATTGATATCCATGAACCGGCAGCGTGTCATCATGGTATTCGGTGCGATCGGATTGGGTTTCAAAATAATTGTGAATTTGATCGTAATCCCGATCTACGGATTCAACGGCTCGGCAGTGGCAACTGTGATGTCCGAATTCTTACTCTTTCTGGCAGCGACAATTTATTTGTACCGCTATCATGTAAAAATGCCGATTGTAAAGATTATATTAAAACCGGTTCTTGCGGCGTCTCTTATCTACGCTGGTTTCGAGTGGCTTGATTTTATTCCTGTCATTCCGTTGATCGCATTAACGGGAATTCTTTATATCATTGCTATTTTACTATTAAAATCCTTTGACCGGGACGAAATCAACACATTTATGACCAATTTAAAAATGATGTTCGGAAAACCGAGAGCCGCAGAACAAAAAGTCGATAGCTAAAAATACAGGGAGCAGCTATGATTTGGGGAATAATCTATAAAGATCAAAAAGGGAACGTACCGAAGGAATCATTCAAAAAAATGGGATATTTCGGCGACGGGGTCGTCGGTGAGATGAAAATCCATCAGGGTAAGAATTTCGCTGTTGGAAGTATTCCATTGCCGCATGTCAATTCGGAACAGGCTGCGCCGGCTGCAAATGACGACGAGACGGTTATCGTCGTGTTTCAGGGACAAATTTACAATGCCGCCGAGCTGCTTGATTCCGAGACTCTGGCTGCATGTCGCGGCAATCAATCGCAAATCGCCTTGTTGCTCTATCAGAAGCGTGGCAAGGACTTTATCAAAGATGTTAACGGCAAGTTTGCATTTGCCGTTATCGATAAAAATGAAAACAAAGTAATCCTTGGTCGAGACCGTTTCGGGATCGAGCCGCTTTATTATTCTTTCGATAATAACAAGTTGATTTTCAGTTCCACGCTACAGTCGATTGTGAACAATCCGGATGTCAAAAAAGAAGTGAATTTTCATGCGCTGTATCAATTTTTATTATTCAATTATAATCCGGCGCTTTATACTTTTTATAAAAATGTAAATAAACTTCGTCCGGCACATCTGTTGGTATATAATGAACGGATCACTAATATCGAACCGTACTGGAAGCTGTCGTTCGCTGAAATAACGCCGCAGAAGGAAAAAGAAATTGCTGAAGAACTATTGCAGCGCATGACTGAAGCAGTCCGGCTTCGTGTGGACAATTCATTGCAAAACGGCATTTTCCTGAGCGGTGGAATGGATTCCAGTACGATGGTCGCGTTGACTTCTTCTTTTATCGAAAATGAATTAAAGACATTTTCGTTCCGCTGCCGCGGAGAAACTTTCGACGAATCGCATTACGCGCAAATTGTTGCCGATCATTACAAAACAATTCATAAACTAACCGAATATTCTGCCGAAGATGTGGATTCCATCGCCGAACTGGTGAAGCACATGAACGAGCCGTTTTGCGATGTGGGAATCAATATCGCTACATACATTCTTGGCAAGGCGGCAGAAAATGAAGTTAACTGTGTGATTACCGGAGATGGCGGCGACGAGCTTTACGGCGGGCATCCGGTGTATATGGCAGATAAAGCAGCAAAGTATTTCGATCTGATCCCGTCTGTTTTAACGAAACCGTTTTTATCATTGGGCAGTATGCTTCCGGATTCGGATAAGAAGAAAAATCTCGTCGTAAAAGCGAAGCGATTTTCCGAGAGCTTTCAATATCCGAAAGAATTATTCTCGCATCGCTGGAGAGTTTATTATCAGCCGAAGCAGATCAATGAGCTGATTGACAAGGATCTAATTGAACAGATGAATTCATACGATCCGTATCAGGTCATTCTGCGGTTCAACAAAGAGGCGGACGGCAGGGATATACTCAGCCGTTCTCTTTACAGCGATTATAACACAGTAGTGAGTTTTTATCTACGGCGCATGGGTCTGATGCGGCATTTCGGCATCGATCCGCGCTTTCCAATGCTAGACCACACGCTCGTGGAATACGCAGCCAAAATTCCGTCGAAATTGAAAATCAAAGGAAGCTCGGATACGAAATATATATTTAAAAAGGCTATGGAGAATGTGCTGCCGCACGATATCGTGTATCGCAAAGATAAGCTCGGTCACAGTATCCCGCTGAAAAACTGGATGCGGGATGATGCAAAAGTTAATGAGTTCATCACAGATTGGTTGTCGGAATCGGTGATCAAAAAACGCGGCTTTTTCGATTATAAATATGTTTCAAAAATGCTGGACGATCATCTGGCGAAAAAAATGAATAATTCTCATCGCCTTTGGGCGTTGGTTGTACTGGAGTTATGGTTCAAAGAAAATATATGATGAATACACTCAAAAACGAATTTGCCCTGTTCATTAAAGGCTATTTCAACGACGTTTATCCGGATTATGTGATTAAGAACAAGCTGGAAGAGGAAATTCCGGTCTTCATTTATCATCATATCACGCAGCATGAATTTGAAGATTGCCTTAAGCATTTGTTCAGAAACGGGTACATGACATTGACAGCAGATCAGTACGAGCAGGCATTGAGTGACCGCTCGTCGGCGCCGGATCGCTCGGTTGTCATCACATTCGATGACGGTTTGAGTGATGTATATGAAGCTGCATATCCGCTGCTGAGAAAGTACGATTTCCAGGCAATCGTTTTTCTGATCCCGGCATGGATCGGGACACCCGGGATCGTGACATGGGAACAGGTGCAGGAAATGCACGAGAGCGGAGTCATTGATTTCCAGTCACATTCCATGCATCATCCGGCGATATTCTGTTCCGATGAGATCATCGATTTCTATAATCCGAAAATGGAAAATCTGAAGCGATGGAATGTACCGCTGATAGAGTCGAATGAAGAAAAGGAAATCACGGAGCGTCCGGCATTGGGAACGCCCATATACGAATACTGTTCACGTTTTTCGGATACGAAGCGATATTACCCGGATAAAAAGCTGCAGGAAATTTGTGTCGAGCATGTTACCAAAAAGGGTGCAGATAAATTTTTCGAACGGAAGAAATGGAAATCAGAGTTGGAGGAGTTAGTCAGGAATTTTCGGATTATGGAGTCTGTAAAAGATGAATACGAAACCGAGAACAAACAAATCACTGCAATTTTAAAAGAACTGCGGTATTCCAAGCTGACAATCGAAGAAAAGCTTAAAGATAAGAAAGTACGCCACTTTGCATTTCCATGGAATCAAACAGGCACGGTTACTACGAAAGTGCTTGTGAAAAGTGGATATAAAACCGCTTATATGGGGCTGACGGCGGATGCGCTGGAAGGCAAGAAAATCAAAAACCCGAAGCTCATAAAACGGGTGACAGGCGATTTTATAAAATGCCTGCCGGGAGATGGAAGACAGTCATTTTGGAGCGTTCTGCTGCATAAAATTTTAAGGAGATTGAAAGTCGGCTCAACTTATTGAGCGAATTTGATACAAATTAGAAATAATGAAACATCACGGAGTTGGATAATGGAAAATACGTCAAAAGTTTCGGTTGTCATGTTAAACTGGAACCGGAAAGAAGTGTTAATGGAAAGCATTCAGGCAGTGCTGGATTTGGATTATCCTGTTTACGAAGTAATTGTCGTTGATAACGCATCGACGGACGGTTCGCAGCAGGCAGTGAAAGAAAGCTTTCCGAATGTAACACTTGTGGAAAATGATAAAAATTACGGCGCGATCGGTGGGAAGAACATCGGTTTGCGCAAAGCGATCCAGTCGCCTGTGGATTATATTTACATGGTCGATAATGATATTGTCGGCGCAAAGGATTCGCTGTCCAAACTGATAGAAGTTGCGGAAGCCGATGAAAATGTCGGCATGGTCGGCGCGATGATGTACGACATGAGCAAACCGGATATTATTTTATCCGCCGGTGGCACCATCGATTATACGGAAAATGTATCCCGTGGTAGGGGTGACGCACAAAAAGATGTTGGACAATTCGATAATGTAGAACAGGTAGATTATCTGTGGGGCGGTGCACTTTTGGCTCGTAAATCGGTGCTGGAAAAAGTCGGGCTGTTTGATCCCGGCTATATCGGTTACTGGTTTGAAGACACCGATTTGAGCGTACGCGTTACCAAGGCTGGCTATAAAATATTGTTCAGTCCATTTGCGAAAGTGTGGCACAAACCGCACGCGACTATCGAGCAATTCTCATATCGGAAAAAGTATCTGGCAACGCGTAACGCCGTGCGTTTTATGAAAAAGCATGCCCCGGTCCACGGCTGGATCAAGTATCTCTTTTTCGCTATAGCCGGGCTGCCATACGCCCTTGTTCGTGACCTATTGAAAGGACGCGGACCAAAAGGAGCATGGGGCAAAGCAAAGGGCTTGTTCGACGGAATTCTGGAACGAGATAAAGCAGTAGAAAAGATTTTAGGATCAAATTTCAAAAAAGATGTTGCAGTTCAAAACAGTTGATCAGGAATGATATGCCGACGCCAGTAGGACATTCATTAGCCGGATATTTTGTCTTTAGCGCGATAAAGAAGCCGGAGAGAAATTTTAAATGGACGGAGCTCGTTGCCGCCGTGATCATTGCCAATCTTCCGGATGCGGATTTCATCCCCGGCATGCTTGCAGGCAATCCGAATAAATTTCACCACGGAATTACGCATAGCATCGGTTTTGCCGTTATAGTGGGATTGCTTGCCGGAATTGTATATTTTTCAATTAGAAAAAAGCATTTTTTCTTTTATTCAGCTTTCTTTTTTCTGTGCTATTCGAGTCATTTGCTGCTGGATTATTTGGGAGCGGATACAAGAGCTCCGTTCGGAGAACAATTGTTCTGGCCCATTTCGCAAATATACGTAATGTCGCCTGTTTCTGTTTTCAGCGATGTGCACAAAGCCTCCGACAGCAGCATTTTTTTACAAAGCCTGTTTAACTGGCACAATTTTAGAACGATATTAATCGAATGCGCGATTTTAATACCGATGATCGGTTTGCTAAATTTTATGAAAAATAAATTGAAGAAATCGACAACAGCATGAGTGAAGCAAAACGCAAAATTGAATTATCCGTGGCTGTTCCTCTATACAATGAAGAAGAAAATGTCAGGATACTTTACCAGAAAATTAAAGATGCAATGGACAGCATTCATCGGGAATATGAGATCATATTTGTCGATGACGGGAGCAAGGATCAGACATTTCCGATTCTGGAGGAAATTCATCATGATGACCGGAATGTGAAAGTTATTAAATTTCGCGGAAATTTCGGACAATCGGCGGCAATGGCAGCAGGTTTCGAAGCAGCTCAGGGCGAAGTTGTCATTGCAATGGACGGTGATCTGCAGAACGACCCCAGCGATATTCCGGTACTGGTGGATAAACTAAACGAGGGGTACGATGTTGTCAGCGGCTGGCGGAAGAACCGGAAGGACAAACTGATCATCCGCAAGGTGCCCTCAAAAATTGCCAATAAAATTATCTGTTCGGTTACCGAAGTGAAGCTGCACGACACCGGTTGTTCCCTGAAAGTTTTTCGCTCGGAAATCATCAAGCGGATTAATCTCTACGGAGAACTGCATCGCTTCATTCCCGCACTGGCAAAAATCGAAGGCGCCAGGATCACGGAGATGGCGGTAAAGCACCATGCGCGCAAATTCGGACAGTCGAAATACAATATCACTCGTACATTCAGGGTGATCGTTGATCTGGCAGCCTTGAATTTAATGATGAAATATCTGAAAAGCCCCCTGCGCTATTTTGGTAAAGTCGGCGCCATTTTTGTGGGATTCGGCATGCTTTCCATTTTCTGGATGTTGTACCGAATCATGATGATCGATAAACCGCCGGGTGATATCAATATTTTATTAACCTCAGTTTTCCTGTTTATCGCCACAGGTTTTCAATTTTTTGTTTGGGGACTGCTGGCTGATTTAATCGTGAAAACCGGCAAACGAAAAAGCATTTATTTGACTGAAGAAAAACACGAAAAAATTTGAACTAAATTTGGTACTGAAGAATGACAACCCAAAATACAACGAAAGACATCTCTGCAATCGTCACTTTCAGAAACATGGAAGGATATGTGGAAGATTATTACCGCACCTTGAAATCGACGATGGATGATTTGGGGAAGAATTACGAACTCATTTTTGTGGATGATGCAAGCGATGACAGAACCTACCAATCACTGGAAAAAATCACGACGAGTGATGAGAGAGTTCGGTTGATCAAAATGAGGTCGCAATTCGGTGAAGCATCGGCTTTTGAAGCCGGATTCAATACCGCTCAGGGCGAAAAAATAATTTTTTACACAACCCGTGTTCGACCGAATGCGGAACATCTGCCACGGCTGCTCAAAAAGCTGGATGAGGGAAACGATCTGGTGATCGGCTGGCGATATCCGCGACGAGATTCTGTGCTGAACAGAATAATCTCCCGTATTTTCAACGGGGTTGCTACCAAATTATCAGATACGAAACTGCACGATATTAACAGCGGAATTTTCGTGACGCGTCGCGATGTACTGGAGCATATTCAAATATACGGCGGGTTGAGTCAATTCATTCCCATTCTGGCAAAACGACAGGGTTATAAAATCGCCGAAGAAAAAATCGAACAGCTCAAAGGAAAGTTCCGGCAGTCCCGATTCGTGGGAGAATATGTGCAGCGCAGTATGGACATTCTGACGGTGTTGTTCCTGACCAAATACTCGAAAAAACCGATTCATTTTCTGGGACTGTTCGGTGGCAGCTTTCTCGTGGTTGGAATATTCATCAATTTTTATTTATTTTTGTACCGTATTTTCGGATTCGGACCGATTGCCGGTCGCCCCCTGCTGTTGCTGGGTGCGCTCTGTCTGGTGATAGGCATTCAAATGGTCGCGATGGGATTGATCGGGGAGATGATTATTTTCACCCATGCCGGTGATATTAAAGAATATAACATCGAAAAAATATTAGATAACAAGTAGGAGTTATGCATGGAACTTGCGGTTATCATACCTGCATACAATGAGGAAAAAACGATTGCCAATGTGATCAACGAATATCAGGAGGCTCTGCCTGAGGCAAAGGTTTATGTGGGCGACAATAACAGTGTCGATCGAACCGCTGAGCTGGCGTCGGCTGCCGGGGCTTTTGTTATTCCGTGTGAAAAACAGGGTAAAGGAAACGCAGTTCGCAAAATGCTGGAAGAAATAAATGCGGACATCTATATCATGATCGATGCGGATGAGACATACAGTGCAGACAATGTGCGGGAGCTGATTGCTCCTGTCGCTAACCGAAAAGCGGATATGGTTGTCGGCGCCAGAAAGCAGATTTCTAAAAAAGCGTTTTCATTTTCTCATAAAATTGGAAACTGGGTTTTGACAACAATTTTGAACCGCTTTTTTAAAGTACAGTTGAAGGATATTCTCTCAGGATACCGTGTAATGAGCCGCGAGCTGGTGGATAATTTGATTCTGCTGGCAAAAGGCTTTGAGATCGAAGCCGAGCTGAACATCCGATGTTTACAGGAGCACTATAAAATCGTCGAAATTCCCATTGACTATCGCAACCGCCCGGATGGCTCCGAATCGAAGTTGAGCACCTGGGGCGATGGGTTCCTGATCCTTTATACTATTGTAACGTTGTTTCGGGATTACAATCCGATGATGTTTTTCGTCATGTTGTCGGCGTTCTTTTTTACCGTCGGAATGGTTACAGGTACGTACATCTTTATCATTTATTTGCAGACAGGTGCGATGTATCACATCGGTTTAGCGATAGTTACCGCATTGAGCATTCTGCTTTCGGCAATCATTTTTATGATGGGACTACTGCTGGATTCATTCCATAATAGCTGGCGGCTTTCCCAGGAAAGCATGCGACGAAACAGGCTATTATTAAAAAAATTGAATGGAATCAGCTCAGTCAATTAGTCTCGAAATGAAAATTCAAAAATTCTTTGATTAAAGCATAATGAAAAGAGATTAACGTGAGATTCGTTTTTTATTGCAGCAAATTCCCGCCGCAGCCAGGTGGCGCCGGCATTGATGCCTATTATCTCGGTCGCGATTTGAGTGAAGATGGACACGAAGTGCATGTTGTGTGCGAACATGCGCCTGGTTTGAAAAAGTTCGAAAAATTGAATGACCGCTATTCGATATATCGTGTTGCAGTGCCGCTGATAAAAAACAGAGGCTCGGGCGCATATTTTCTTTCATTATGCGCCGGAATTGCACGCAGGGGCATCCGGGTAATTAATAAGGAAAATATCGACATCGTTCATTGTCACGATACAGCCACCGGCATCGCGGGGCTGATCACAAAATTCATTACCCGAAAGCCGACTGTTTTTAAATTCGGCGGGAGCATGACTTATGAATATCTCTGCAATTCAAATATGAACGGCTGGGATCCGGCTGTTGGCGAGAGCTGGGCATGGGAGAACAGTACGGGTATGGCGAAGAGTGTGCTCGGTATCGAAAAACAATTTTTTATTCGATTTGACAAAATCTATCCCATCGCCCAATATCTTGTTGATATATTAAAAAAACATCTGGATTTGCCAAATGGAAAAGTGAAGTTGATCCATAACGGGATCGATACGAAGAGTATTCGAAAAGAGAATTTCAAGAATATTAAAAATGATTTAAAAATAAATAAAATGATTTTCACCGGCGTACGATTTGTGAAGTATAAGGGAGTGCATGTGCTCATCGAAGCATGCAAGCCGATTCTGCAAAAATTGAATGCACATTTAGTGATAGCCGGCGACGGACCGGAAAGGGCTACATTAAAAAAGATGGCTGCAGGATGCGAAAATATCATTTTCAGCGGCAATTTATCATGGGAAGATAACATGAATTACGTGCGTTCTGCGGATGTGTTTGTGCTGCCGACCCTGGTCGATAAAACGCCAAGCAGCCTGATGGAGGCGCTGGCAATGGAGACGCCGTGCATTACTTCGGAAATCGATGGCGTGCGAGAGTTGATCGCACCGGGTTGCGGTATCACAGTTGAACCGAATAATTCGGACGCACTGGCGGATAAAATTTGCTGGGTGCTGGAGCATCCTGATGAAGCTAAAAAAATGGGAAAACGGGGAAGAGAATTCATTATTAATGAATTTCGCTGGGATTTAACTGCCGACAAAATAAAAGAATTATATGCCGAGCTGTCGCATGAGACAGGTAAGTAAATGAAGCTGAAAATTAATATCAAAAATAAGAGCAAAATCATAAATATATTCTTCATCGTTATTCTGGCAACAGGAATCACGCTGTTAGTGATCAATAATAAGGATGAATTTTATAAATATAAGATTGTACTTCAGGGAATTAACTATTTTTACATCTCAATAATCCTGGTGCTTACTATCTCTGCGAGCATTTTTCGCAGTTGGCGCTGGTACTATTTATTGATCCCGATTAAGAGTGACATTTCCTGGCGAAACGTTTTGCGGGTAACCATAAATGCATTAGCTGCAAATTACTCGACTCCGGGCAAGCTTGGCATTCCTGCCAAAGCAGTGCTGTTGAAACAATCCGATAATGTCGATGTTGGTAAATCACTACCTTCGATACTCGGTGAGTTATTTGTCGAACATTCATCGGAAATCAGTCTGGCACTTATTTGTGTGTTAATTGGCGGGCACTTGCAAAAGCTGTTTCGGGTCGTTAAAAACATTTTCACAAGCAGCACCCTGATCCAGAATATATTGATAATGATATCTATCGTCATGATTTTGATTGTAATTAGTATCATTTTTAAGAAGAAATTCAAATCACTTAATTTTTTCAACAAGTTGTCCGAAGCGATCCGGCTAACCGGGAAACGGGCAGATTGTATTGGTTATAGTTATCTAATTACAACGATCAATTTGATCATTAGTTATTTCTCGAACTGGTTATTATTCGCGGCGCTGGGATATCCTGAAATCCCTTACACATTTATTGTATTCGCAGGGACGATCACAAACATCGTTGGTTTGATGTCACCGTTACCCGGCGGGCTCGGAGTTCGGGAATTAACCACGTTCGGATTATACAATCTGTATTTCGGTTTGGGCGGAATTGCATTCCTGGCAATGCTGATCATGCGAGTGATCACTTATCTGGCTCTGTTTTTATTATTCCTGATGGAACGATTACTGGCGCATCGGTTGCCAAAAATGGGCTGGGGGGAGAGCGGTATTTAATTAGGGAAGTTAAGGGAATAAATGAATATTGCATATTATGTTGAAATGTATCGTCACAATCCGCATGGTGGGATTGCCATATGGACGAAACGACTAAAAGATTATTATGAAACTTTGGGAATTCAAAGCCGTGTGTATTCATATTCAGATGGCATTGCCGGTGAAATTCCGGAATTTGTAAAACTATTCCCCAATGTTCGTGAACTGCTTGCCTATCCCTATCTCGGGAAAAAATCAATTCCTGAAATTTCCGGAGAGCATGATCTGATCCATTTTGCATCACCTTTGTCTTTGGCATGGTACAAAGCCGAAATACCGACAATCGTGACTACGCACTATATTATATCTCGTCAAGCCGATTGTCTGGGAAAATATTTGCCGACAAAATACAAGCTGTTTTTCAATCCGGTAACGTATCGGACGTTTCAACATTCAGAGAAAAAAGGATTTCAAAATGCGGATCACATCACGGTGTGTCGTCCTGCGTTCAAGGAATATTTGATGCAGAATATGGGACTAGCGGAAGAGCGGATTACCATTGTTCGCAATGGAGTGGATCATCAAAAATTTCAGCCGGCGCCGGAAACACAATTCAAACAACCGGTAGCATTATTTGTCGGCAGAGGATCTCTGCCAAAAGGATTTGATACGTTTTTGAAATCTGCGTGTATGATTAACGGGAAACTGATTGCGGTATTGCCCCGGGAGCCGGATAAGGCGCTTTTGGATCAGGCACGCAATTTGAAGAATGTCGAACTTAAAATCTCGCTTTCCGAAGATGAAATGGTTCGAATTTATCAACAAGCATCGGTATTTGTGATGCCGTCACTATCCGAAGGTGCGCCTCTTTCGACGTTAGAGGCAATGGCGAGCGGTTTGCCGGTGGTGTGCACGCCGGAAGGAAGCGGCGATTATATTGTGGATGATTACAGCGGATATATATTTAATTTTAAAAATGCCGGGCAACTCGCTGAAAAAGTTAACTACCTGTTCGACCATCCTGATTTGATGGTTGAGTTCGGAAAACGAAACAGGCAAAGAATAGAGAATGAACTAACGTTGCCAATTATTGCTGACAAAATTTTGAAAATCTATAAAAAATTATGTTAGGATAAAATCGATTCGGAAGCTATCATGAAAAGAAGATATACCTATCAGGAACCGCAAAAAGGACTACGTCATCTGAGTACCTACCGCTCATCGAACGACAAAACCGGTTTGTTTATTGTCGCAGGTGGTATTCTGGTCTACATCTTTTGCATGAGCGCGTTGAGCATACTACGTTACGAAAGTTTTACCGCCGTGGTTTATGATCTCGGCATCATGATCCAGACGATCTGGAATACGGCGAACGGACATCTGCTGCAGGAAAGCGTAAATATGGGACAACCGATGTTGCGATTCTGGATGGCACATTGGGAATTTATCTACCTGTTTGTTGCGCTGATTTACAAGATCATTCCTTCCGTTTGGACGATTCTGACTGTGCACACAATCGTAATCGCTTTAGGCGCCTTGCCCGTGTATTGGCTTGCAAAAGAAAAATTAAAGCACGAGCTTACAGCCGTAATTTTTGCATTTGCATATTTGCTTTATCCGGCGGTTCAGAACGGAAATCTCAATGATATTCACGGCGTTACCTTTGCGGCTCCGTTTTTGTTGTTCGCCTTTTATTTTCTGCAGAAAAGAAGCTACGGCTGGTTTGCTTTTCACGCGTTTTTTGCAATTATCTCTCGGGAAGATTCGGCGCTGCTATTGATCATGATGGCTGGGTATGCTTTTTTCTTTATGAAAGAAAGAAAAGTAGGCGCAATCACCGCCATTATGTGTGCGGCGTGGTTTTTGGTATGGTACGAGCGAATGGCGATCCGGGCGATGTTGGGATTACCGGAATTCATCATCATGGAAGGAGCGGAAACGCATTGGGATCATCTCGCCAATGTTAAAAACGATTCACTTTATGTAGTAAAATTTCTGGCTAAAAAATACAATATTCGCTATTTCCTGAATTTGTTCGGACCACTGTTTTTCCTGAGCTTGCTCAGTCCATCGACATTGCTTATTGCGGCACCAATGTTCGCAATCAATCTTTTGAGCAGCTATTATTATACGCATGATGTCGCGCATCATTACAGTGCGACCATCGTTCCGTTTATTTTTATCTCAGCGATTTACGGGACTAAAAATCTGCTCGAATTTTCGAAATT
>WJJN01000404.1 GCA_014729735.1 Candidatus Zhuqueibacterota bacterium | reverse complement strand
ATTGTGCGACGCCCAGATTTGCCGGATTATCCGCCGAACGGATTTGCAATCGGATATCCGAATTTTCAGGAGTTTCGCCCTCCCAGTATAATGAGTCAATATTCACGGCTTTGCCAATACTCATATAATCGGAAACGAATAAGGAATCGGAATATGCGAGCCAGATGGGTATGTCGTTAAACAGTGGCGGATAATCTGCAATAATAACCGTTCGATCGCTGGGTAATCTGTCTGCATCGCTGAGATTTAGCAACGGGCGGTGTTCGAATGCCCATTCCACTTCCCCACCTCTGTTCACTTCCAATAATCTGTTATTTCCTGCATCGGCGATCAGAATATTTCCATTTTCCAAAATATCGGCATCTATCGGGGAATCCAGCATGTTTGCAGCACTCCCCCGTTCTCCGGTGCCGTAACTCCACCAGACAATGCTATCACTAATTCGGATAAAAAACACCTGATGATTTCCGCGGTCTGTGACAAGAACGCTGTTTGATTCTGCTTCATATTCGATATCCGTTGGATTCAATTCACCGGCATTTCCATAAGACCACATCACATTTTTCGTACTTTCTTCCACCATAATGATCCGGCTGTTTCCCTGATCGCAGATAAGATACAAATTCGTATCAGGAAGCGCGAGTGCATCTGCCGGACCTGATAATTGATTCCTGCCCATCCCGCTGTTTCCATCGCCATAAAACCATTCTTCGTCTCCGCCGAGCCTATCTACCTTTACCACTCTATTCCCGCCGGCATCGGTAATTAGTATTTTACGATCACCGTTATCATAAAATATGGACGCATCCACCGGATTTATTAACGGTCTGCTCTGACCGGTAAATGAAAAACCGGCTTCGATGGGATTATCCGGGTCCGTGTAATTGATTTCAAAAACACGCCGACCAAACCCATCGGTCACAAGATAGAAGTTTTTATTTTTTTCTGAGATAAAATCAATATCAGAAGCGGCGCTGAGCGGAAATTTTTGAAGAGGCCATATTCCGTCATCACCATATAAAATATAGCGAAAGGAGTCCGGCTCGTGGACTTCGGAATACGGGATTAAACGAACGGTCGAATCCACTACAACACCCTGAAAGCTGGCGTATTCGGTGAAGAGTGTATCACTCCCATCACTCCAGCTTCGTTGCTGAATTGCCTGCCCGTTTGCATTCGCGATACCTATTAAAATAGTTATCACGATTGAAATACACTTTTTCATAATGATATAAGCCTATATCAAAATACATTCTTGTTTAATATAGAAATATACACAAATTTTACAGAAATGCAAGTATTTTCTTATTCAATTAAGATTCTGTAACTACAGTAAATTATGTCGGGATGCAAGAAATTCTGAATTCGAAAAATAATTTTGAAAATCCAATATCAGGGAATCCACTTAAAATACATTTTTCAGGAACTGCTGTTGTCCAGCAGTTCCATTATAATCCCTGAAGCAACGATGCCAGCAGTTTCCGAACGAAGCCTTCGTTGTCCCAGCGAAAAAGGGTTATAATTCCATTCCCGCGCCTTTGCTGCTTCGGTTAGCGTAAAACCGCCTTCAGGACCGATGAGCAATATTCCTTTCTTGATTCTGGGAAGGTGATTTATCTTTTGTTTTTGCTCTAAAATCGTGTCAGTAAGGGATTTGTTCGTTTCGTCGGGGTGCGCCATAAGTTGAAAATCATATATCTCTTTGCCTGTTAAAACGCTTTCCAGAGCTTGTGGGGACTTAATTTCCGGAAGAACAGAACGGGCACATTGTTTCATTGCAGCAACTGCTACTTTTTGCCAACGCTTCAATTTCGCTTCGCCGGCAGATGGAATTGTGCGGTCGGTGATAAGGGGTATGAAATGACTGACACCGATTTCGGTACATTTTTCAATAATCAGATCAAATCGATTTCCTTTGGGAATTGCCTGCGCCAGTGTTAGCTGGAAATTGGGTTCACCCAGATAGCGGGTTTTCTTATGAATTTTCCCTTCTGCTTTTTTCGCATCGATTTGTGTAAGTTCCACTGTGTATGCACCTCCAGCCCCATCGACGACCTGCACGATATTTCCAACTCGTTTGCGCTTTACGACTTTCAGGTGCTTCAGTTCGGCGCCGCTAAAAGTGACCGTGTTTTTATCTATATTTTCGGGAGGCACATAATAAAAATCGTGCTGCTTCATAGTGTCTATCCGTTATAAAGCGAGTCCTATTTCTGCAATGTATTCATGATTGAAATTTTTATCGAATCCGATTTCCAGCCGGAAAAGCTCGATGTATGGTATATGCAAATGGAGTCCGGCACCGAATCCGTACAGATAATCCTTTTTGGACAGCGTTTCTTCTTGATACCAGATCGCGCCAAAATCATAGAAAAGTCCGGCGCTGATACCAAATTTCAGGTTACGATAATATTCTTCGAAGCCCGGAAATGCCAGGTCTTCCAGATCAAAATAACGGATTGACATAACCGGGAAACGATACTCCACGCCTCCGACAATCAGGTTTTCTCCTTCATGTTTTTCATAAAACTGCCCGCGGATACGCTCATCGTAACCGAGAAATTTATGCTCGTAAAGTGGAATCAAACCATCGCTCAACTGGACACCGCCGCGCAGCGCAAGAGT
>WJJN01000403.1 GCA_014729735.1 Candidatus Zhuqueibacterota bacterium | reverse complement strand
TGTTTTTACAGTTTGAATAATAATGTCAGGCAATTCTGCAATCTTTACTTCCCGATAAATGAATACGGATAGAATAAACGCGTACAGCACCGCTACTGCCGCGGCTTCTGTTGCAGTGAAAATACCGGAAATAATTCCACCTATAACGATAATGATGAGGATCAAACTCATTAACGCATTCAGAAATGCTTGTAAGATAATTTTGGATTTTACTCGTTCTCCACATTTTTCACCGCGAGAAAATGCTGAAACTGTGACAATACTCATCAAAAATAAACCAACCAAAATCCCGGGAATATATCCGGCAAGAAATAATGCGGCAATGGAAATACCTCCGCTTGCCAGTGAGTAAACGATTAAAATATTACTTGGTGGAATCAGCAGTCCTGTAGTTGAAGCCGTAATCGATAGTGCCGTGCTGAATTCGCGGGTGTACCCTTTTTTTACCATCGAAGGTATCATGAATCCGCCGATTGCTGACACGGCGGCAGCCGCTGAACCGGCAATCGATCCGAATAACATACTTCCAACGATGTTGACATAAGCAAGCCCGCCAGGAAACCATCCGATTAAAGCCATTGCAAAATCAATAAGACGACGGGCAATTCCTCCTCTTCCCATCAATAATCCGGCAAATACGAAAAACGGTATTGCCAGCAATACAAAACTATCGATACCTGTTGCTGTTTGTTGTGCAATTCCGGTAACGACCGGAATGAAATCCGTACTCAAAAATAAGCAGGCGACAGATGCTGCAATAAGGCAAAATGCAACCGGTACATTAATGACCATTAAAATGACAAAAACTGCAATAAGAATGATGATTTCAAACGCCATAAAACGATTACCTGTGTAGTTTTATATTTAAATCAATCATTGCCGAATCCACGCATATTTTTGATGGCGGCAAAAAATTCTGCAATCATATAATACATCATTAAAAATCCTGCCAACGGCATCGCCAGATAGATATAGCCCATTTTTATCTGAAGTGCCGGGCTTGTTTGATTCAATTTTAGTGTAATATAGACCAGCCGAATTCCACCAATAATGAAAACCGCGGTAACTATTGTTATAACCAGGAATGAAATGATTATTTCAAACACAGCCCTGTTTTTCGTTTTAAGATAATTCGTCATCAAATCTATTCCCAAATGCGCCTTTTTTTTCAAAGCATAAGCGGAGCCCAATAGCGCAACCCAGATAAGCAAAAACGTTGCTAACTCTTCTGTGTACGAGCTGGGATTGTTTAATATGAATCTGCTGAAGACCTGCCAGATTACATCAATAACAAGTGCGCTCATCAAGATGGTCAATATCCACTTAAGGATTAATTCCACTATTGAATTGCTCTTCCCCATTTTAGTAATCCTTTGATGTTTGAATACCTAATTATTTGATTGACCGAACATCTTCGATTAAATCATAAAAGGAGGTACCTTCAAATGATTCATATACAGATGAAACCGCAGTCCTGAACGGTGCTTTCTCCGGATAATAAATCTGCACACCTTCTTTTTTCAGGATTTTTAAAATCTCGGTTTCTGTTTTTTTCCATAGCTTTCGTTGATACTCTATTGATTCGTCCACAGCGGTTTGAAGAATCTGTTGCTGCTGCTCTGTTAATTTATTCCAGGCATGGGTTGAAATGAGCAGCACATCCGGTGGCGACGCGTGTTCATCAAGGGAATAGTGTTTACAGATTTCATAATGACGGGAATAGTAAAATGAGGGCGGATTATTTTCAGCCGCGTCGACGACACCTTGTTGTAGTGCTGTGTATAATTCACCCCAGGAAATCGGGGTTGCTGACCCGCCCAGAGCGATGATAGTCCTGATGAAAGTCTGACTTTTCATCACCCGAACCTTCAAACCCGCCAGATCTTCTGGTTTCAGGATCGGCGATTCTATGGAATAGAAACTTCTGCTGCCGGCATCATAATAACCCAGTCCGCGCACCCAGAACTTTTCTGCAGACAGCAATATCCTTTTACCGACTTCGCTTTTCAATACACGCCAGTAATGATCGTGATCTTTGAAAATAAACGGCATACTAAACACCTTTGCTTCGGGTACGAAATTTTCCAACGTAGAAGCAGAGACTTTTGTCATGCTAATCAACCCGATCTGAAGCAATTCCACTAATTCCCGCTCCGAACCAAGTTGACTATTGGCAAAGATCTTTACATGCATATTGCCTTCTGACAATTCACGAACGCGATTCGCCATATAGACCATGCCTTTATGAACCGGATGATTTGTATCCAGAGCATGAGCCAGCTTCAATGTTAATCTGCTTTCCGAATTTTGACATCCCGTCAGCAACACTAGCATCATGATTATCATAATCACTATGAAATGTAGTACTTGAGAATATTTGATTTTTAGAATCATTCGTATTCCTATATCTTCCGCACCCGAATTGCATTTAAAATCGGTTCACCAATTACTCGCCCGAATGTTATATTTATGCCCGTTCCGTGAGATACAGATATCCGAAAACATTTTGAAACTGCTTTCAGATATCCGTATTGTCCAGCCAGATCTATTTTATTTAATATCTGATGTGCATTGATTTTAACATTAAATACTCTTTCATTTTTCGAGTAGTCTTGTGGCTCAGCAAAATATAGTTGCACTTCATAATCGCCATCCGGAACATCAATCTTATATTTGTTAACGCCGGTTAAATAATAATTATAAATCGGCTCTCTATCGCCGCTGTGAATTATTATACAATCCTTATTAACCATCGTCGGCGTTCCGTTCAAATAGCCATAACTACCTTCATCAAAATTTCTGTCAGGAAGCCACATTGTACCGTTATCATCGACAAAAAGCGCATTATAGCCGACATTCACTGCTATCTCATTTCGTTCCATATTTTCCAAATCCAATTTGGCAGGAATTACTATCAGATCTAAGACGACCATATCCGAATATTCGATTCCTGACCTGGAACCCTTTGCCACAATCAAATTTTTCCCGGACTTCAGATGTATCTTCCAACAAAACTTTTTTATCGCATCCGGCTGACGTATACCCTGGGACTGTCCATTGCAAAAGAGCTCGATTTCATTTAAATTCGAATAAACATCAATTGTATGTTTTTCCAATTCTTTACTTCCATCACGTGTATTATAAGAGTCGAAAAATACTCGCTTCGTCCAGTCATGACTGGCAATATGTACCATTGGCTCTGTGTTCCAATTTGCTTTATATAAGTAGTAAACATCTTTTGGCTTTCGATCCCACTTCTGCATGCCTTTTTGATTGAGATGCGGAATCGATCCTCCGGTATGGGGTTGTGAAAAATCAAATTGATTCCAGATGGCTGTGCCGGCGAGATATGGTCGTTCGTTTATTTGTCTTAAATAAGATTCATGATAGAATCGTTGCCAATTTCCTGTAAAATCGAACCGTTGTGCATTTTCCCCATTCAGTCGCACATCACATCCGGCACCATATTCACTGATGAACAGATTCCTGCCGGGATTATTTTTATGCAGCCGATCGAGCCATCTTCCAAATTGATCGACTTCGCCGCCGTACCATCCGAAATAGACGTTCCATGCCTGGATCTGCGGAATTGTATCGAGACCTGCGCTGTGGTAATCATCCGAACAGTGAAATGCCATTGCAGTGTACCGAGTGGGATCTTCGGCTCTGATTAGACTATCCAAATAATAGGCATTCACATGAATCTGCTTTAGATATGTCTTATCATCGATCTGCGGTGTGCGCTTTCCCTTTTTATCGTGTAACAATATTTCATTCATCGAACCCCACACAATCACGGAGGGATGATTATAATGCTGGCGAATCATTTCTTTAACCATATTCTGTGAATTTTGTAAAAAATCTTCCGATGTGCTCATATAATTCACTAATGGCGTTTCTTCCCAGACAAGCAAGCCAAGCCGGTCTGTTGTCTCCAGAACAACCGGATCCTGCGGATAATGCGCCAGCCGTACGAAATTTGCACCCATTTCCTTAATCCACTGCAAATCTGTAACGTGCTGGTCGTTGTCCAGCGCCTGTCCGCGCCCCTGATAATCCTGATGCCGGTTGGTGCCCCGTAGTTGCAGTTTTTTTCCATTCAGAGAAAATCCGTGTTCCGGTTCGAATTCAAACCACCGAAAACCCAATGGGTTTTTTATTCCGTCCACCAATACACTGTTTTGATACACTTCTGAATAGACTGTATACAAGTACGGATCGTCTGGTGACCATAGATGCGGATTCGCAATCTGCTCGCTGGTTTGTACGAAAGCCTTCTCGCTCCATGCGTCAATTTTGAGCGTCGATTCGATACGATGAATAATGTTATCATCCCTGTCTACGATTGTATTTACAAGTCGCACATTTTCAGTCTGCGGTGAATCATTGACAATATTTCCGCGAATTTGAACCGTTGCGAACTTGCTGTCAACACGGGGAGTATGGATATATATCCCGCTGGAAGCATGATCAGTCACTTTTATGTGCATTGTATTTGGAGCGATAATCCATACATCGCGATATATTCCTCCATAGAGAGCGTAACCCACAGAAAGCGGCGGGATATCAATATCATGGCTGTTATCGACCTGCACA
>WJJN01000052.1 GCA_014729735.1 Candidatus Zhuqueibacterota bacterium | reverse complement strand
CTGTGGCATCACCAAGAAGGATGTGTCCCTCAGGAACGATCAGTTCGCTACTCATTCCGTAAATAAGCGGGTGAACCGGATCATCGCTGCCGGTAAATTTCACACAGCGATTCTCATTTAAGGCTTTCTGTATTTGCTCCAGGTAATCAACACTTCCATCCAACATCGGATTTTCCGGTAAATAGTCCTGTACATTCACCGCCTCAGTGGCTTTCAACTCATTGACTCGTTTTACACAGTCGCTTCGGAGCAAACAAATATTTTCATCCAGAGAAGTTCGCAATGAATTCACACGGGCATCAGCTTGCTCTGATTTTGATGTTTGCAATAGATCCGCCCGGGCGTTTTCGGATTCAACCCATATCGACTGAACGAATTGGTACCAGTCCGGTGAATCTGCTGTGAATGCAAGTGTTGACGATAGTAAAAAAGACATTGTGATGATAAAAAATTTCTTTTTGTTCATAGCGGTTTCCATTAAACTTATTCTAAAAACAATTTTTCAAGATCATTAAAAATGTCATATTGGAGTTGTTGTAATCCCCACAAGAAATCTCTTGCTTTTTGATTCCCATCCTGATTGGGATGTACAAAAACCTCACTTATGTCATTGAAATGAATGAATGTTAATTTCAAATACTTATCTAACAATAATTCAGTACCAGGCTCAATCGTCAGGATTGATAGAATCTGTTGATCGAGCCTGTCATTGTAATCCTGCTTAGAAACCGGCGGTTGTACAGCGGTGATGACATCCGTGCATTTGCGTTCCGGTGACAAATATTTGCATGGGGCACAAATATCATCTGCCTCAGCAACCAATTTTACGATGCAATTACTATTGCCAAGAATTGATTGCGCTACAGTATGTACAGCGTGACCATACGGATGCGGTTGGAATGATTCCATCCCTTTCCCGCCAAACTGAACGATGATATCGAGAATGTGATGGGGTCTTAATGTGAATTTCATACTTTTCAATTTTATAACTTTAGTTTTTTAATCAGATGAAAAATAAATCGGAGAAACAGCAATATCGCCAAAAGTAACAACACTGTAATGCGCAATCAACAATATCCCGCCGTTTTGTATATCTTCCGGTCCTTCCTGTGTCCGAAGATCCCAGCCGGTTGGTTCCGGCTCCGCTGCTTTCCATAACTTCACACTATACAATGTCGATGAATCCTCAAGCGTTTCTACCCGGTGTTTCATGATGTAGCGTGTTTCCGGCATAATCTGTCTGACAGACGTTGTTTCTCCCGTGACCTTTCCTTTACCACCCAGAATTCGCCAGCTACAATTCTGCCAATCCGGTTCGATGCGAAATTCAGCCGTCGCACCCAGTGGATACCATTTCGTTCGCAAATTTTTTCCATCCTCATCGTGACCGGGCCAGCGCGTGGCAATTGCAACGTGAATCACATCGGCGCCGCGATCTCCCTGTTCCCGCCGGGGTATTCGCATCCCATGAAAAATAACTTCGACAGTGACCTCGTAATTTTGCCAGTGCATGTCACCCAGCGCCAGAGCACGGTCGTAATAAGGCTCAGTAATGCGAATCCCATCCTGCGCTAATTTCCACAAACCATCCACGACCTGAACTGCATTCTGAATATGTCGGACAGTCTCCCAGTCCACCTGATATTGGGGAATGTTTGGTTTCTGCGGATGATAGTGAATATGAATTTCCCGATCTACTCTTATTCCTGCCGAATCGACAGCAACAATGCGGATTTCATTCTCTCCGATATTCAATTCCTGATGATCCAGTTCGATGTTGAAATCCCCGGCTTTTGCCAAACGTCTGCCATCAGGTCCCATGGAAAGTGACTGTTGCTTTCCCTGATTCAAAGAATAATACAATGAATCAATTCCCTGCGCGCCAGTCACATTACCCAAAATATTGATCCATTGCTGGGGTATGCCGTTTTTGCCAAAAGATTGGTGTTCTCCGTACCAAATATTTATTTTCGGATTCTTTTGACCACAGAAACACAGGAGGCAATTGAATATCAAACAGATAATAAAGATAAATTTTCGCTTTTTCATCGATGAATTTCCCTTAGAGACTGCTTACTTCCCGATCGAAACCAGCAAATAGAGCAATCCGATTATGCCGACAACAACCCCAACGGACACAATAAAGCCGGATGCGTCTTCCCGATTCCATTTTAAAAATTCCCAACTGGAATTGGGGAATAATTTAAGTTGTTCAAATCGATTTAAATCCCGGTAGGATTTCTCAATTTCAGCCCTGTCAATTGCCGGATCTTCATTGACTTTGGTTCGCATTTTTACGAAAAACCGATCCAGATGCTGTTTGTCATCTTCGCTTGCAGCGATGCCAAAAAGAAGCAAAATCAGAAAAGGCAGCAGCGTTCTGAAAAGGACATTAATCGTTTCATTTAACGCATGTGGGTTTTTCCTTAAATCCCAGCCCAATGAGCTCAAAAGGACCAGACTCACGTTGAATTCTCCGGCGCCGTATTTTCGATTCCTGTCATCGATTTTAACGCCCTGGGTCCAGAAGACAGATTTTGGTGTGATATATTCCACTTTTTCAAACTGCTGTCCGACAGTCAATGGATGCGGTCTTGTATTCACGGAATCACCCATTTTTTCCGTCCGTTCCCATTGGCGAATTTCCTGATTTCTTTGGCTAACGTCATATTGGGTTGCTTCTACAGTTTGTGTCAGTGTTTTGGCTTCCGTCATTTGATGAAAATAGTCAGTGGTTCGAATTGCGGGAACGACCACTGGCGCTAAAGTGGGGAGCAAATAGGAAATGATCAGCGACGTAATGATCGAAGCCCACGCAGCTTTCCGGGTTGCCCGTCGCCATTTAATCCCCAGCCAGAACGCTGCCGTATACATCACGAAAAAGCCCCATACAAATTTGAGCATTTGTAAAATGGTGTCGAACATTGTGGCGCCAAGAGCGCCGCCGACCACCACCAGAAATCCGATCACTCTACCGACTTTCACATAATGCTGCTCGTTTCTCTCCGGGAAAAAGGGACGATATAGATTATGAATAATCAAACCGGATGCGCTAATCATAAGCGTGGCTACCGTGGACATGAGTGCTGCCATCAAACTGGCGACCATTAATCCGACCAGACCGATTTTCGCGGAACCGAGTAAATCGCGCGTGGCATGTCCCCAAATCAGGTCAGAATTATCAACCACACCGCTATAAAGCACTACAGCAGTCAATCCGAACAATCCCCAGAGAATGGTGCAGAATCGTTTCATGAAATTGCCACTGGTAAATCCAACCCGGGCTGCATTCTCGGATTTCGCCGCACCGCAGGTGACCAACATGTTGGGCTGCACAGTGACGCCCAGTCCTGCCATCAGCGCAATGGAGAGGATATAATACCAGGTAAACTCATTTGCAGCGGAAGCCGTGAATATCTGAAAAAACGACTCCGGCAGTCGTTGATGCATGATTCCAAACGCGTCAAACATATTTGATCCGCCGTATAAATTGCTGATTTTCGTCCAGGCAAACGGCAGAAAAATGATTGAAAGAAAAATGATAAACATCCCCTGAATTAAATCCGCTAAAAACGCCGCCTCCAGTCCACCGGTCACTGCATATAAAATGACGATCAATCCCACAATCCAGATTAACACATCTTCATTTATGTGCGAAAACAGTTTGCGCGGGCGCTCCAGGTTCAACTGTTCCAGGCGTTCAAGTTGTTCGGTGGTCATCGAATGCGCCGATAATTCCTGAAGATGTTCCCGTTCCAGTGCCCGCTGGTATTCCCGAAATTCGGTTTGATTGAGCTCTTCCACCGTTTTGGGTGTAATACCAACGATGGTTTTCGACATGGCAGACATTCCCAGAGCTATGATGAAGATAAAGCCGATACAGCCAAAAAGCGCGTACAGTCCTGCCATTTTTTGAGATTGATAGCGCTCTTCAAAAAAATCACCCATGGTAAGTAACCGCAGGCGACGCATCCAGGGAGCAACAATCCAGTAGAACGGCGTCACGAACAGTCCGAGCAGCGCACTCCAGATGCCGCTGATTCCGTTACGAAAAGTAGTTGTCGTCACCCCGACAGCCGTATCAGCAGAGGTTCCGGAGCCGAATGCCGCGAAAATCTGGACAATTCGTCCGAACCGGCGCCCGCCTAAAAAATAGTCTTCCTGGTGCCGGATCCGGCGCATAGACCAGTAACCGATTCCAATGAGAACAAGAAAATAAGCTACAATAACAATAATATCGATCCAGAGTAGTCCAAACATATAAATCCCTTTTTTATTGACGTGTTGAAATAATCGTTATTCTAAAAAAAATGGCTGATCAAAAAATCAATACACTTCGCGCAACCGTTTTTCAATGATGGGTTGGTATTCTTCCGGCGGCGGTGGCATCTTCGGGTAATATTTATTTAGAAATTCAACCAATCGATTGCGGAGCTTTTTGGAAATTTCAGGATGTTGTTCAATGATATTTTCTGTTTCAGCCACGTCGTTATGAATATCATACAACTCATCCGAATCACCGTTGAAGAACATAATATATTTCATTCCATAGCTTTCATCATATATCGCAGCATTTGCACGTTGTGCCCAATGTAATCGTGTATCTGGAAAATACCAGATGAACTCACGCGGGGATAATTTTTCCCCAGAAAATACAGGTAACAAAGACATTCCGTCGCTATCATGACTTTTCGGTTTGTTCACTCCAGCAACATCCAGAATCGTATCAAAAACATCACCCAGATAAATGGGGTGTTGATATTCCGATGCCGGAGTGATATGTCCATTCCAGACCATAAATGCAGGGACGCGTTCACCGGCTTCATAAGTGGAATTTTTGCCGCCATTTAGAGGGGCGCATGGCACGTCATTGGTTGTGGGACCGTTGTCTGAATAAAAT
>WJJN01000402.1 GCA_014729735.1 Candidatus Zhuqueibacterota bacterium | reverse complement strand
TTATCTTAGTAGCGGGGGGAGGATTCGAACCTCCGACCTTTGGGTTATGAGCCCAACGAGCTACCAGCTGCTCCACCCCGCGATGTCCAACCAATATAAAATATTTTTTGTATAAAGTCAAGAACTTTTTATTTTCTTTGGCGAATTTCCACCTCAAATCTTTTTTCGAATGATCTTAACTTCATTTACCTTTTTCTTACTCGCCGATGATACCACGATGATGCTCGTATCCAAATCGATTTTTTCGCCTTCTTTCGGAATTTTTCCCAGTTTGTCTATCACGTAACCACCGATTGTGGTGTAATCTCCCTCCGGGATTTTAAGATTGAATTTTTCGTTTAACTCGTCAATTTCGGCTCTGGCTTTTACCAGCATTGCATAGCGATTAAGTCTCTTGAACAGATTGTCATGATCCAAATCGAACTCGTCATAAATTTCGCCAAATAACTCTTCAACCAAATCCTCGAATGTTACGAGACCAGATGTACCGCCATATTCGTCCAAAACGATAGCAATTGATGTACGGGTCATTCGAAATTCCTGCAACAGATCCAGGGCATCCTTGGTTTCCGGAACGTGTTGAATCTCCTGCATTATCGTTTCGATGCCATGGGGAAATTTGAATAAATCTTTCGCATGAACAACGCCGATGATATCGTCTATATCGCCATCATATACAGGAAGCCTGGAGAAACCTGACTTAACAAACATGTCGAACAGGTCTGCCATGGTCGATTCTTTTGAGATGCCTTGAATTTCAGTGCGGGGAATCATGGTTTCCTTGACTTTGGTTTCACCGAAATCAAAAATACGGGAAATGATTATTCGTTCCTCTTTTTCAACGATTCCGGCTTTTGCACTTTCCTTGATAAAGGATTCCAGATCTTTACGCGTCAAAATCGATTTTACCTGTTGATCTTTCATACGGAAGATTCCCAATATTAATCTGGAAACTTTCTCTAAAAAAAAAGTGATGGGTGCAAACAGAAACTGGAAGAATTTCAAAGGTGGAGTTACTTTAAATGCCAGGCGATTTGCAAACTCCCATCCGATTGCTTTGGGAATTATTTCAGCGACTAACAGGGCAAGTACAGATGAAATGACAATCCCTGTAAATTTTGAAAAATAAAGATCCAGGTACAGGGCAAATATCGAGGAGTAAACAACAATGGTGATATTGTTTCCCACCAGAATTGTGGTGATAAATGCTTCGGGATTATCCGCATACTGTTTAACGAGATGTGCTCCCTTTCTGCCTTTGCGAAGCATTACTTCGAGCCTGATTTTGCTTGCCGAAAGCAGGACGGTTTCCGTACCTGAAAAGAATGCGGACAACACGAGAGCGATTATGATAATTGTAGATTGCATCATTCAAACCCCACTTTCCCCGCGGTAATTTCCACGATCTGTTCTTTGAAATCACCGGCATGGCTTTTAGGCAATTTAATCGTTAATTTTGCCCGGTCCCCGTAAGATGAAGTGATCATTTTGCCGTTCATTTGAGATAATAGATGCATGACATTTCCTGTTAAATCATAAGGGAATGTAAATGAAATTTTTGTATATATTAACTTTTTAAAAAGTTCTGCATTATTCAATACCGTTTTAGTGCAATCGGTATATGCACGGATCAATCCGCCTTTGCCCAATTTTGTGCCGCCAAAATAGCGGGTAACTACGACTGCCAGATTGGTCAATTCCTGCCCCTGGATGACAGCAAGCATTGGAGAACCGGCGGTTCCGGCAGGTTCACTATCGTCGCTATATCTTGTAATTTCCTGATCATGATGATACACGGAAAAAGCGTAACAATTATGGGTGGCATCGTAGTATAATTTTTTCATCTGTTGAACGAACTGCTCTGCCTTTTCAACGGAATGTACCGGTGCGGCGGTTCCGATAAAACGGGAGCCTTTAATTTTGATTTCGGCGTTGACCTTCGATTTGATAGTTATAAATTCATCGTCTGATGACATTTGTGGTATCCAAATAACAACAATTGTTACTGTTTTTTGCGCATAAAAAAAGGCTATCCGCTAAGATAGCCTTGGAAAAGCGGGGTCGACGGGACTTGAACCCGCGACCTTCGGCTTGACAGGCCGATGTGCTAACCAACTGCACCACGACCCCATTTATGTTCATGAGATTTTTCCATTTCCCGTGGGCGATACTGGGCTCGAACCAGTGACCTCCTGCTTGTAAGGCAGGCGCTCTAAACCAACTGAGCTAATCGCCCGATTTCTGTTCTGACGTTCTCTTCTTGTAAAAAATTGAAATCGGGATAATGACACAGTATCCAATAACAAGAAGAATCGGCGCTAATGTTAAAGACCAGAAGCTATCTGCCGGTCCTTGTGATAAAGAAATATATCCAAGAATAATTACAAGGATTCCGATTCCGAATATCTGATAGTTTTCAGCCGTAAGCGGAAAACTGAATCTCGGCTTTCTTGGTTTTTGTGGCTTTGCTTTTTTACTCTGTTTCTTTTTCATGAGTTCATAATATAACTAAATAGGAATTAATAGTCAAGTAAATTATTTAATATATTAAAATTTTTTTAAGGAAGTACTTTGCCTTTCAACTGTTTTTTAAGCATTTCACGGGCACGGAAAATCCTCGCTTTCACTGTACCTAACGGGATATCGAGAATTTGTGCAATTTCTTCGTATGATTTCTCTTCCCGATGTCTCAAAATAATCGACACCCGGTACTTCTCCGGCAATTTGGCAATAGCCTCTTCAATTAGCTTGTTCTTCTCTTTATTTAATAAAGGATCATCCGGCAGATACGATGAATCCGAGAACTCTCGCTGAATGGGTCCGTCTTTGGATTCAATAGGCGTGTCCATGGAATAGGTCTTTAGTTTCTTTTTCCGAAAATGATCGATACTGTTATTGATGGCAATCTTGTACAACCAGGTAGAAAATGCGTATTCCTCATTAAATGTAGAAAGAGATGAAAATGCCTTTATAAATGCTTCCTGTACAAGGTCCTCTGTCTCTTCCTTATTATGAACCATTTTATAGATCAGATTATATATGGACGCGCGGTAGCGGTTCAGGATCTCAGTAAATGCACGCTGATCTCCGGCTAATGCTTTTCTTATTAATGAGTTGTCAGGACTGCCAATTGCCATGTCCGAATTCCTAAATAATGCCATCAGAAAAATTTTACAAATTTTTAAATTACGGCAAAAAAATTAAAGTGTCAAGGAGAAAATCATTGAATATGAAAAAAAATAGCCTTATTATTACTATGATATGATATAAAAGTTCAAAAGACCAAGCGGTTAATTTCGATATTAATTATCGCCTTTTATGATAAAAAGATGAGGAGAACATTATGCAGAAGATTGTCACTGCCAATGAAATGGCACAGATGGATAAAAAGACGATCGAGGAAATTGGGATACCCGGCGCTGTACTCATGGAAGTTGCAGGACGGGGCATTACCGATGAAATCAAAAATATTTTGGAACAAGTGCGCTCGAAAAATGTGGTCATATATTGTGGGAAGGGAAATAACGGTGGCGACGGGTATGTCATCGCCCGGCATCTGAAAAATGCCGGCGCTGCGGTGAGCGTTATGTTAGCAGGCAAAAAAGAGAATATTCAGGGCGACGCGCTTATCAATCTACAGATATTGGAGAAGCTCAATATACATATCAACGAGATCGAATCAATAGAAGATATCGAACATCCGCCGCATGTAGACCTTGTTGTCGATGCTCTCCTGGGTACAGGAGTTACCGGTCCCGTGAAAGGTTTTTATGCAGAACTGATCAAATACATAAATCTGCTCGGTGAAAAAGCGGCGGTTGTATCCGTCGATTTGCCGACAGGCATGGAGACAGATACCGGAAATGTTCTGGGCGATTGCGTGACCGCGGACGCCACGGTTACCATGGCTCACATAAAAACCGGAATGCTGTTTTCACCGGCTCGGGAACATACCGGAAAAATTACTGTTGTGGATATCGGAATTCCGCCTGAAGTCAGTACGGAACTACATGGAAAAATATATCTGACAGAAATTGAGGACATTAAGAAAAGAATGCCGCAGCGCAAACCGGATGCCCATAAAACAAGCGTCGGAAAGATTGCCGTGCTTGCCGGTTCCGTGGGGATGACCGGTGCAGCGACACTGACAGCCCGTTCCACGCTGCAGGTCGGTGCCGGATTGACAAAATTAGGGATCCCCGAAAGCTTGAATACGATTTTAGAGCAGAAGCTTACCGAGGTAATGACAATTCCGCTTTCGGAAACGGATCGCCAAAGCGTTAGCCTGCGCGCAAATAATGATATCGGAGATTTGCTGGATTGGGCTGATATTATTGCCATGGGTCCCGGACTGACGACCCATGAAGAAACAGTTGAATTTGTTAAATGGATTCTGCAAAATGCGGATAAACCGCTCGTTTTGGATGCAGATGGTTTAAATGCGCTGAGAGGCGCTGCTCATTTATTGAAAACCTATAAAAATGAATTAGTCATAACACCACACCCCGGGGAGCTTAGCCGCCTGATTGATAAATCGATATCCGATATTGTGACTGACCGTATCAATGTTTTGCGGGAAATTTATAAGGAAATGAATGCTGTCATCGTGTTAAAAGGTGCTCCCACTACTGTCATCGATAAGGACGGAGCGATTTACATCAATTCGACAGGTAATCCGGGACTTGCAACCGGCGGTACCGGAGATGTATTAACCGGAATCATCGCCGGTTTGTGGGCACAGGGACTTTCTGCCATCGACGCGGCAATTTGCGGTGTCTACATTCAGGGATTGTCCGGCGACCTGGCTGCGGATGAATTATCTGAAATGGCTATGACTGCCGGAGACCTGAATGCATTTCTCCCCGATGCAATCCGGTTGCTGGAAAATTCATAGATTCCATTTTATAATTGACAATGTGAAAAATAATTATTATTTTACATAATTATTTAAACCGATATCCTATTTAATGATATGTGATTGAGAAAGAATGTATTTAGAAAAGCTGAAAATTTTCGGATTCAAATCGTTTGCTAAAAAAACGATGCTCGAACTAACCCCTGGTGTGACAGGTATTGTTGGACCAAACGGTTGCGGAAAGAGCAATATCGTTGATGCGCTGCGCTGGGTTCTGGGAGAACAGAAAGCAGGCACGCTTCGCAGTGAACGGATGGAGAGCGTTATTTTCAATGGCGCCAAGGACATGAAGCCGATGGGAATGGCAGAAGTATCTCTGACTATAAAAAACACGAAAAACGTTTTGCCCATCGAATACTCTGAAGTGCTGATTACCCGGCGGTTATTTCGGTCAGGAGAGAGCCAATACTTGCTGAACAATAATGTCTGCCGGCTTAAAGATATCGCTGATTTGTTTATGGACACCGGCATGGCTTCAAATGCCTATTCGGTGATCGAATTGAGCATGGTGGAATCCATTCTCAGTGGAAAGCCGGATGAGCGCCGCCGTATTTTTGAGGAAGCCGCGGGAGTGACAAAATACAAACAACGCCGTCGGATCACATATCGTAAACTGGAATCCACGGAAAACGATCTCGTCAGAGTGGAAGACATCATCGCGGAAGTGGAATCGAAAGTCAATTCACTGCGGCGGCAGGTGAAACGTGCGCAGCGTCACCAAAGGCTAACGGAAGAGCTGCGGGAAACTGAAATTCGACTGGCGACCTATAAGTATAACAAAATTTACGAAGAGCTGGAGCCGCTGCGAAACGATCTCGAAGAAAAAAAACGTTCCCGGGAGAGCAGTTCTGCACAGACCTCTTTCAAGGAAGCAGAGACCGAATCTCTTAAAACAGAACTGATCAAAATTGAGCAAAATTTGCGGAAAACACAGCAGGAACTCAACGAAATCAATAATTCGATTCGTAAGCAGGAAGAGGAAATATTGGTGAGCCGCGAGCGTTCTAAGTCGCTGGAATCCAATAATATGCGCCTGGGGCAGGAAATCGAGGCGCTTAGCGACCGGATTCTCGAACAGCAGGAAGTCTCGAAAAATCTCAACACGGATCTGGAATCGATACAGAACAAGATTAACGAAGAAGAAGCGCATTTTGATGAAGAGGAGAGTGCTTTTCAAACCGTTGAAAATGACCTTAAGCAGCATCGGGAATCAGGCAAGAAATCGCAAGACGAGCTGCGGATGTTAATCAATAGCATTTCTCAAAAGCAGGGAGAAATCCAACGGCT
>WJJN01000401.1 GCA_014729735.1 Candidatus Zhuqueibacterota bacterium | reverse complement strand
ACTCCCTGAACACCGTCGCCCCCATTTCCGCCGGGATCATCCGGTGACGATCCGTCTCCGTTACAAGCAACAAGCACCAGAGTTAAAACAGCGACTGTACAGAACATCATAATGCTGATTAGTCGTCCCCGAGTTAATTTTTTGTCTACTTTCATGACAATCTCCTTATTTTTGTTGATTAATAATTTTATTACACTATGAAGCAGGATCTCCACGCGGCTCCTTTCCGTTTTATCGTGCATCCTCGAATAGCCGATCAATCTTCGACGCCATTATGAAATCATTTTCGTGCAAACCACCAATCGCATGTGTGTTTAATTCCAAATCCACTTTATTATAATGAATGCAAATATCCGGATGATGCCCCTCTTCTTCAGCGATCTCAGCAACTTCATCCACGAACTTTATTGCTTTTTCGAAATCTTCCAATTTGAAATCTTTCCTGATCTTATGTTCTCCATCGCGGGCTAATTGCCAATCCGAAACTTCTTTGATGTACTGATCCTCTTCCTGTTCGGACATTGGTGTAATTCCGCCCTCGCAGGGTACACAATGTTTTTCTGCGAGTCCCATATTTCTCTCCTTTTAATTAAATTTCGTCTTTTACATTAAATCAAACACTCACATCGCATATTCCAAAAGATCAAATAACCGGTTTTTCTATAATCTGAACAGAACTTGCCTGGGGTCCTTTTTCACCTTCATGCTCCACAAATCGCACCCCTGTTCCGATATCCAATCGATCGAAACCATTATGCAGCACACTGTTCTTATGAAAATAGATTTCCCTGCCATCAATAGTTTCCAGAAATCCGAAACCTCTGTCCGTAAATAACTTTGTCACCACTGCCTGAGTTTGCTGTTTTGGATGCTTTTTCACTTCTCCTCTTTGCCGCTCCACCACTTTCCGCAATTGACGGCGGGCAGAATCAAATACGTTCTGTAATACAGTAACGATACTATCATGCATTTCGCCCTCACCCGGTTCTTGCTTGCTGACAAAATCATGTCCCGGTGGAACGCGAATTTCGACCCGCACGCGGTATGGATTTCCGGTTCGTAAATGTTCCTGTGGCTTCTCAACTGCAACACGACAACTGGTCATGTAATAACACACCTGTTCGAGCTTTTCAACTTTTTCATGAATCAATCCTTCTATCTCATCTGTCTTTTGTACATTACGATATGAAACTTCTAAAGGAACTTGTGGCATAATTATACCTTTATTTTGTTAATTTCGTTATTAAAAATACAGAGCGAATAGATATTATTCACTACCCTTTTTCTCATACATTCCAACTAATTCGGCGCTATCCAGAATATGACCCTTCAAGGCTAATTTCAAATCGCCTTTATTCAGTCCATCTTTTAGCGCAAGCGTATGTTGTAAAGCAAAAACCTTGAAAAAATAGCGGTGTTTCCCCTTTTCCGGACAGGGTCCGCCGTAATCCTTTTTCCCGAAATCATTGATTCCCTGCACACCGGGAATCGAATCTTCCTCGATTTCCGAGGTCACCGGAATATTATAGACCGACCAATGTCGCCAGGTCCCGGCTTTCGAATCGGGATCTTCCACAATTAGAGCCAGCTCCTTTGTATCTTCGGGTAAATCCTCAATATGCAATGGCGGATTGATATCCTGCCCTTCGCAGGTATACTTTCGCGGAATCATTTCATGGTCTTTAAATACCGGACTTGATAGTTTCATGATTTCTCCTTTTGTTTCCTTTTTTTGAATGTATTCCAATTAGTCTGTTTTTTTGTAATATGTCATTTCGGGCTTGTCCCGGAATCTCCTGAAAAATGTCTGAACGAAAACTCAAAAAATTGTCATTCTGAGGAGCCCTTCGGCAAGCTCAGGATAAACTCGCGACGAAGAATCCCATACCACTAAGCGTATGTCTTTACTAACTTTCGTGATATGATCTGCCAAAAAGCCGGCGCATTCAGAATGGCATTATCGCCGTTTTCGTTCAGATACTAATTATTAAAAAGTCAGGGGATTCCTGCATTCGCAGGAATGACACCAAAAAATCGTGCAGCCCCATGTGAACATTAAAATCCCAACGATCTAAAAAACTTCGAAACCAGCTTTTTACGCACGGCGACAAATGCATCTGTCGGGCGAATATGCTTCGGGCACACCTCCACGCAATTGTAAATATAATCACAGCCCCATGCGCCTTCCTGATTATTCAGAACATCCAGAAGCTCAACTGCCCGCGTATGGCGGGGATCGTACAGATAACGATAAGCCTTGCTCAGCAGTGCCGGTCCCAGAAAGTCGCGGTCTCTTTTCGTCACAGGACAGGATGCATAACAGCAGCCGCAGAGAATACACGATCCGAATATCTCGATCCTGCGCATTTCTTCGACACTCATCCGCCATTCACTTTCAGGAACCGGTTCCAGGGGCGCCAGCCATGGCTTAATTTTCCGAATATTCTGCCAGAACATCTTCATATCGGCAACCAAATCCTTGAATACAGGCAAATACGGCAGTGGCTCTACCAGAATTTTCGCTTTGAAATTGCGCGTCAGCATTTTATCCGCAAGTCCGATCATGCCGTTTATGCTCATCGCGCAGGAGCCACAGACCGCACCGCGGCAGGAATAGCGAAATGCGAGCGAACCGTCCTGTTCATGCTGAATTTCCAATAATGCTTCCAGCACATTCATGGTTTCGGATTCCTGCACCTGATATGTATCGTAATAAGGGCGTTCGTCAACATCGGGGTTAAAGCGAAACACCTCGAATGTGAGCATTCTTGCCATGGTTAAACCCTTTCTTCTGTTGGCTCGTATTCTGTAATCTGCGGCTGCTCATCTGCTTCTCTGGTCAATACCGGAAAATGTTTGGAACCAATGATAAGTCGTGCACCTCTTTTCCGTGTGAAATAATTCCATGCCCATTGTGTAAGCACCAGCAATTTATTATTAAACCCGATCAGAAAATAGATATGAACGAATACCCAGAACAGCCAGCCTAAAAATCCGTTGAAATGTAATCGACTAATATCAACGATCGCTGCATTCAATCCGATGAATGCCATTTTGCCACGATCCCAATATCGAAACGGTTTTATCCTTTTTCTCTTCATCTGCCTTTTGATCGAACGAGCAACGTATCGCCCCTGCTGCATGGCAACCGCGCCCAATCCCGGCAGCGGTTCACCCTGTCTGTCCAATGCATATGCCAGATCACCGATCACGAAAATATCCGGATAATCAGGAACGGTTAGATCGCTCCTTACCTTCACCTGTCCCGATTTATTAATTTCGATATTTGCTCGTTCCGCCAATTTATGCCCCAAATTCGATGCTTTCACTCCGGCTGCCCAAACTATGGTTCTCGCCAATATCTTTTCTTTAGAATCATCGCGCGCCGTCAAAGTTACTTTGTTACCGTCAATCTCGGTCACCATCGTACCGGTTCGGACTGTCACACCACGTTTTTTCAGTGCCCGTTCCGCCTTTCGTGAGAGTTTATCCGGATATCCCGGCAGCGCCGATTCCAAGCCTTCTACGAGCATAATTTTAGCGGATTCCGGATTGAAGTTCCTGAACTCGTCTCTTAACGTTTTTCTGGCAAGCTCTCCCAATGTACCGGACAGTTCCACGCCGGTAGGTCCTGCGCCCACGATGAGGAATGTCAGCCATGCTTCACGCTCCACCGGATCGGATTCACGCTCTGCTGCTTCAAATGCCAGCAAAATACGGCGTCTAATATCCAGCGCATTCTCCACTGTTTTCAAGCTGGGTGCTTTCTGTGCCCAATCTTCATGCCCAAAATAATGATGACTCGATCCTGTCGAAATCACCAGCTTATCATAGCTCATTTCGCCATCCCGCATAATGATTTTTTTCCGTTCAGGATCGATATCCACAACCTCAGCCTGAATCACTTCCGTATTTTTATTCCGGCGCAAGATGGTTCGTATCGGTTGAGCAATATCCCCGGATGACAATCCGCCGGTTGCCACCTGATATAAAAATGGCTGAAACAGATGAAAATTTCGTCTGTCAATCAATTTAACTTCAACTGGTAATTTTTTCATCGATTTGGCTGCGTATATTCCGCCGAATCCGCCGCCGATTATCACTACTCGTTTCAATTCAATACGTCCTCTCCGTTGGTTGATAACTCGTAATTACCGGTTCTTTATAATGAATTTGATGTCCCTGCGATGCAAATGTTATGACCGAATGTTTTAGCCAGCTATTATCATTTCTATCTGGAAAATCGACGCGTTTGTGTGCCCCGCGGCTTTCCTCGCGTTTCAGAGCGCAGGTGGCGATCACTTCAGCAATTTCCAGCATCGGCGACAACTCTAATGCTGCCCGCAGCTCTGCATTATAGCGCCGCACTTTTGACCTTACAAAAACATCTTCATTCCTCATTTGCAACTCTATCAATTTATCGATTGCTACCTCCAGTCTACGCCGATCCCGGAACACGCCGACATGTTCGGTCATGATCTTCTTCATATCATTTAAAATATGATATAAATTTTCCCCGGTTTCACGAGAGAAAAATCGCTCGATATTTTCCTCCTGCGCTGTCAGTTGTTGTTTGAAATTATCCAATCCCATCCCGGATTGATTTTTCATCGCAAACTCCGCAGCGTTCGCTCCGGCTATTTTTCCAAAAACCAATGCTTCCAGTAGTGAATTCCCACCCAGACGATTAGCGCCGTGCACACTGATACAAGCGCATTCTCCTGCGGCAAATAGTCCAGCGATTTCAGTCTCACAATCGGAATTCACACTGATACCACCCATTGAATAATGCTGCGCCGGTTGAATCGGAATGGGCTCTTCGATCGGATCGACACCGGCAAAATCCATCGCGATCTCCCGGATTTCCGGTAGCCGTTCCTTAATTTTATCCGCACCCAGATGCCGCAAATCGATATGCACATATTCGTTTTCAAAACCACGCCCTTCGTTTACTTCAGTCTGGATCGCCTGCGACACCACATCCCGCGGAGCAAGCTCCAGCTTTTCCGGTGCGTATTTTTCCATGAACCGCTCATCACGATTATTGATCAAATATCCGCCTTCACCTCGTGCACCTTCGGTAATGAGAATATTCGTTCCGTAAAGTGAAGTCGGGTGGAATTGCACGAATTCCATATCTTCGATGGGCACACCGGCGCGATACGCCATGCCAATACCGCTGCCGGTATTGATCAATGCATTGGTGGTTTTATCATACACCCTGCCATAGCCACCGGTCGCCAGCACTACTGCATTCGTACGGATTGGCTCGACTTTCGAATCCAGCAGATTGATCGCCACGACTCCGTGGCAGCGCTTCTGATCCGCGATCAACGAAAGTACCAGCCAGTCCTCCATTACCGTAATCTGCCGTTTCACCATTTGATCGAACAGAGTGTGCAACAGACTGTGTCCGGTTCTATCCGCCGCGTAGCAAGCACGTGCAATGCCTGCGCCGCCGAACGGTCGCTGGGCGATTTTCCCATCATTGGTACGACTGAACAGTGTGCCCCAATGCTCCATC
Source organism: Candidatus Zhuqueibacterota bacterium (assembly GCA_014729735.1). Lineage (GTDB taxonomy): Bacteria > Zhuqueibacterota > Zhuqueibacteria > Thermofontimicrobiales > Thiofontviventaceae > Mariaggregatimicrobium. The sequence continues at coordinate 104 of WJJN01000401.1, read as the reverse complement.
TCGATCACAGTGCCCGGCGCTTCGCGGCACAAAATTTCCGCGGCGTCCTGATCCGCCAGATAATCGCTGCCCTTGATCGTGTCGAACGCGTGCTGCTGCCACGT
>WJJN01000400.1 GCA_014729735.1 Candidatus Zhuqueibacterota bacterium | reverse complement strand
GGATAGATGCGAGGCTGAGGAAGATCAGTGCAATCGTGGAGTATACGTTCTGTGTCTCGAGGGCAACCTCTGCCGCTGCGAGATATGCCGCTTTCCCGGAATCTGTGGCAGCGGATTTATAACCGGCACTCACCTGAGAAAGCGAAATGATGAGTGCGCGCGAGACAAAGAACATCACAACAGAGAACGCACCCAATACCGCAGCAATGAACATCTTAGCTTTATCAACTTTTCTGAGCACAAAATACAGCGCCAGGAATCCCGGAAGCAACAAGAACTCTCCGAAGATTGTTATGATGAAAAGTGTGGTCGGAACGTTAGGGCGTTCAAGAACTGTCGCCGGATCAAGTGGCAGTGTTACATGAAAAACTCCCACACCAACAATGAAAATGATAACGATAATGCTCGCAATAACCAGCGAAATTCCACCCCACTTAATCAATCCCTGCCAGGTGGGGTCAATATTAACCTCATTTCTGTGATTCACTTTTTTTCCTCCTTTATGATTGAAGTGGCTGGAACAACATATTTTTTGAGAATCTCAAACGACGGTCTATGTGACGTATAGTTCCCACCGGTAAACACAACAACCATATTCAGATCCGGAATAACCATAATAAATTGTCCGCCCCACCCGGCTGCATAGTACATATTTATTCGCTTGCCTGCTTTGACAAATGGATGCGTCCACCACGAGTAGGCGTACCCCCGCATTCCCCAGTGATCATCCCATCGATTCACCCAGTTGTTCCCTGGAAACGGCGCCGCACTTTTTTCGATCCAGCTTTCGGAAAGGATTTTTTTGCCGTTCCATATTCCTCTATTCAGAAAAGTGACGCCGATTTTGAGCATGTCCCGCGGGGTGATAATCAATCCGCCGGCGCCATCGACCACGTCTTTATTGAGCACCAGCCACTGGTGGAGATCGATACCCAGCGGCTCAAATAAATATCTGCCCGAAAATTCATCAAGATTCATCCCTGTGGCATTCCGAAGAACTTCAGCCAGCAGAAAATTCGAGCTACCACAATATTGGAAAATCACACCGGGTTTGGTGATCATCGGCTTTTTCAATATGTGAGTGATCGGGTCTTCGGAAAAGTAAATCGCAATGACATCGTTTTGCGGATTGCTGTACGGCACGAGCCATTCATTTCCCTGCAAGCCGGAAGTCATGGTGAGCAGATGTTCGATGGTGATTGCTTCTCGCCCCTCTGTATTGAAATGCTGATGATCCGGCAGATAATCAAATATCGATTGATGAACACTCCTGATGAATCCCATTTCCACAGCAATTCCGACACAGGCTGATGTGATGCTTTTGCTCACGGACATCATCCGGTGCAGCGAATCCCGATGCCACGTCATCAATTTGCCATGATGTCCGGGCTCATCATATTTGAATCGATGCCCCTGAAAATACTCTTCAAAAACCAGCAGCCCGTCCTTGAAAATAAGCATGGAGTGGATTTCACTATTTTTTCCATGATGCATTTCTCTCGCTGCCTGTTCGATCAGCACAGGATTCATATTCACATCAGCCAAAGAGCCGACATCAAGTCCATCATGAATATTCTCCGGCGTGCGATAGGTGTACCGGGTGGAGGTATCCGGATTGCAGCCGATAATCAAGACAAGAATTGAGATAGCAACAATTACTTTTGTCATGACGAAATCCTTTTTTAGTGATCGGATTCTATTTTAACATCGCTGCGACTTGCGGACGTGTCTTTTGAATGTGATCATAATCAAGCACCACTCCCAGCGGCTTAAGTCCGGCGCCAATGGCATCGTAAACAAATTTGACATCATTGAATGGAACGATCATTGTTTGATACGCGGTTTGCCCGGTCTTGTTTTTGATAGTCTTGTCCGCGCCCTTTTCCAGGAGCGCTTCCACTATTTCCGGACGGCAGAGAAAGGCGGCAGCGTGAAGCGCTGTTGCGCCCTCATTATTTTGCAGATCAAGATCAGCGCCCGCATCGATCAGGATTTTGGCAATATCTGTCCTCCCGAATGCGGCAGCCGTATGAAGCGCGGTCGAACCATCGGCGTTCTGGTAATTCAGATCAGCCCCGGCATCGACTAACATTTTAGCAGCTTCCGTCTTGCCCAGCGCGGCGGCTGTGATCAGCGGCGTGGATGCGTGGGATGGCTCCAGCACATTCAAATCAGTGCTGGCTGCAATGTGCTGGCGGATGACGTCGAAATTATCCGTGACCACGGCTGAGTGCAGATCGATTTGGGGAATCGCTGCGGTCTCCTGTGCTGCTTCATCCTTGTCTCCGCAGCCGATAAAAGTGATGAGCATGAGTAAGATAATTACAGTGTTGAAAAATCTCATTTTTGCCTCCTCTATCATTAAATTGGGTATGTTAATAATTTAAAACAATATCTCATAAAATCAATAAAAACTTTTCAGATTGATGTCGCAGACATCATTAAATAACTTGCTGCCAAGGTTCAATCCAATTGTAAATTTTTAACGCTCTTTTCCCCTAAAATGATAATGAGCGATTGGGCATTATAAAAAATATTGAAGGACTCATTTTCAACATACCTGAATGCTTTCGTGCATAATCGTTTGGATTATTTTCAATACAGGCTAAAATATGTTTCTTACATGCATTAGATATTCTTTGCAACAATGATTTATTATTAACAATAATATATTTCCATCAATCTTTGTTAAAAAAACTGCCCAGCATTGGGCGCAAGCGGGCATCATTCGATTTTCCGGCTAAATCTCCATCGATTCTCCGCTGGATAAAATGCGGCATTTAACACCCGATTTCTCCACTTCTTTTTGAAACATTTTATCATCCGCAGGATTGTATTTTTTGCTGAATAATGCCGGACAATTATAATGACAGGGAATCACCACTTTGGGCTGCATTGAATTTACCGCTTGTAAGGCCTCTGTTACATCCATTGTATTATGAATAGCGCCGCCACCGATTGGGATCATCAGAACATCCGGACTTTTGATGGTTTTCCATTCATTTAAGAGCAGGAGGGTGTCTCCGAGATTAACGATCGTTTTACCGTTTAACTGAATTTTAAATCCAATCGCCCCCCAGCCAACTCTCTCATCAGTGTCAGGAGTAATTGTTTTGGAGAAAGGTCCAATTTTCAATGTTAATGGGCCATGCGTTGCTCTTAACCCGGTAACGGATAGACCATCAATTTGGATGGTTTGGTCCACCGAAATGGTGCGAAGATTATCGATGGCTGTGGTAAACGCAAGTCCTTTATCCCGGGGCCCCAGCATGAGTCTTTTGCCGGCAACATCTCTCACCATTGTTTGATTGCAAATTACCGGCGCATTCGAAGCGTGGGCTACCCTGTCCGTATTCCAGTGATGATCCGGATCGCCATGAGTGACCAGGATGTGTGTAATATCTTGCCATTCGGATTTCGGAATGAGTGTTGTAAATCTGAAATAGTACATGAATAACGCTCCCGGATCAATGGCGATTTTTTTATTGCCAGCTTCGATTAAGAACGTGTTATAAAGATAGTGCGTAATTTTCATTGCTTCACCTCATCTGTTAGTTAATAACAAAGTATCAATATACCCGGATAAAAGGGTATCAGGAATGACTTTAAAAGACAATGTGCCTTCAGCAGAACGTTTGGTCATCAATTTAAAAATGAAAGAATTCGGATAAGTTTCAGCAAATTCTTTTGATGCCCACTGGTATATTCCCTGAAAATATCCATCCGATGACACCGCCCACATTTTCTCACGAAATCCGGACTTAGC
>WJJN01000051.1 GCA_014729735.1 Candidatus Zhuqueibacterota bacterium | reverse complement strand
TGCTGTACATGCCCACGACCTATCCCGGCATTTCCATTACAAAGGCAAAGGAGCTGTTGCAGCAGACAGACAAGATCATCAAGAGCTTTCCTGAAGTAGAGCATGTGTTCGGGAAAATCGGTCGTGCCGAAACTGCGACCGATCCCGCGCCGCTGACGATGATCGAAACGACAATAACGCTCAAAGATCCTGACGAATGGCGTCCGGGAATGACAATGGACAAGCTGATCGAAGAGCTGGATGCGGCAATTCAATTTCCCGGTCTCACGAATGCCTGGACCATGCCTATCCGCACACGAATCGACATGCTTTCTACTGGCATCAAAACTCCGGTGGGAATTAAGCTGATGGGCGCAAGTCTGGATACGCTGAGTGAGCTGGGGCAGCGCATCGAAGCGGTAGTGCGCCGCATTCCGGGAACGTTGTCCGTTTATTCGGAGCGGGTGACCGGCGGCAATTATTTTGATTTTGTGATTAACAGAGAGGAAGCTGCCCGTTACGGATTGACCACCGGGGATGTTCAGGAAGTCATTATGTCGGCGGTCGGTGGAATGAACGTGACGCACACGGTCGAAGGGCTGGAGCGCTATCCGGTGAATGTGCGCTACTCCCGCGAGCTGCGCGATAATCTGCCGGCTCTGAAACGGGTGCTGATTTCAACGCCCTCAGGAGCGCAAATTCCGATTTCGCAGGTGGCAGATATTTCGATCCATAAGGGACCGGCGGCGATCAAAAGCGAGAACGCCCGGCGAACTGCCTGGATTTACGTCGATTTGAAAGATATCGATGTCGGCACGTACGTGCAGCGGGCAAAACAGATTGTATATGATGAAGTGGATTTGCCCGCAGGCTACAGCATTATCTGGTCGGGACAGTACGAATACATGGAACGCGCTGCACGCCGGTTAAGCCTCGTTGTGCCACTGACGATCCTGATCATCTTCCTGCTGCTCTATTTTCATTTCAAGAATCTGACCGAGAGCTTTATCGTGATGCTGTCGCTGCCATTCGCATTGGTTGGCGGCGTGTGGCTGATGTTTTTCAGCGGCTATAATATGAGCGTGGCGGTCGCAGTCGGATTCATCGCACTGGCAGGATTGGCGGCGGAAACCGGTGTGGTGATGCTCGTCTATCTCGATGAAGCCTTTAAGCGCTATTATGCAGAAGGAAGAATGAAATCGTGGAACGATCTGAAATCAGCAATTTCCGAAGGCGCGGTCGAGCGTGTACGACCCAAATTAATGACAGTCGCAACGACCCTTTTCGGTTTACTACCGATCATGCTTGGTACTGCCACCGGCTCACAGGTAATGAAACGCATCGCCGCGCCAATGGTTGGCGGCTTGATCAGCTCGACGATTTTAACGCTGATCATCATTCCGGCGATCTACGCGCTGTGGAAACGGTTTGCATTGCGGAAAGAATTTGCACAGCACGTTCAGGAATAGATTTTTGGAGGACGATTTTCAACTCAAACACTCAGAATGACCTGATTTACAGCAACACTGAAATCCAAGATTTCCGAAATGTCAGAGATTTCGAAAATCTGCATCAATCCGGCTTAGATACCCCGGTTCCATAGTGAACCAATACCAAAACCGGCAGGTTGTAGAACAGCCTGTCGGTTGTTATTTACTCATTTTTCACTAATCAATCTCCGGAACTAAAACTCAATCGCCAGTCCGCCTACCGGAAATACCTGCCATTGATAAACGTCATCAACAGTACCGTCCTCATTATAATTATAGGTCCAGATATTATCCCTGCCATATACATTCATAATATCGATATAAGTCACCAGCGTGAGATTGCGATACATGAACCGCCGGTCCAGCCGAAAATCGAGGCGGTGGTATGCCGGATAGCGCAGCGTATTCGATAGCTGCGTTTCTTCAACGACCCAGTGATGCAGGTTTGGATAATACGTTTGCTCGGTATATGGACGTCCGCCGAGATATCGCCAGCGGGTGCTGACTTCAACCTGATCTGCAAACGGCAGCGCCCAGGCGAGCATCTTGTACCAGGTCTTTTCTGCCATGTCGCGATACCACTGCTTGTTCTGCAAATTAAACCTAATCCCGTTGATGAATGTAAAAATATGCCGGTAATCATAGTCCCAGTCATAGTATGTATTGTAACGGGGATCGAATCCTTTTGAAACCGAATAAGCATAGCTGACGGTAAAAAAATAGCGACCGGACATCTTCTTCTGCAGGAAAAGCTCTATTCCTTTGGAAAAGCCCTTTCCCTCACTCACGAGATGTCCCTCTGCCCTGTCGAAGGGATCAGGCGTTTTCCAGGTGACCGGGATTGGCACTTTCCGGTAATCCTTGTAAAAAATTTCCAGCGTTCCCTTCATATCCTCACGAAATAGCCGCTCGACTCCTGCCACGACCTGCCGGGTCTGTTTGTAAGAAAGCTCACTGTTTTTCGGATTCGCAGTGATAGAAACATACGCTGGTGATTGTGATTGTTGCGCTACGGCGAGATTCAGCTTCATATCTTTCAGGAAATTCAAAGAAAATCCGATCCGCGGATCCATCGCTGTTTTTCCGATATAATCAAAATAATCTCCGCG
>WJJN01000399.1 GCA_014729735.1 Candidatus Zhuqueibacterota bacterium | reverse complement strand
TAAGGGACTCAGTTCACTTGTTTTCAGCTTCTTCAATAGTGTCGTAATACGTTAGAACATTGTCTAACTTGGTAATCGTCAGCGCGCCTTTAATGAAATCGTTTAATTGTGCAAGTACAAATTGACCGCCGGAATTTGCTAGCAAATTAAAACCGGTAATTAAAATTGCCAGACCGGTGCTGTTTATTCGCTTCACCTGCGAGAGATCGAGTATTACTTTGTTAATACCCTGGTCCATCAATGTTGTCACCCGGTTTTCAAACAGTTTGGTATCTTCCGGACTACCCAAGATTTTACTTGAAAGGGCGATGATTGCGATTGAATTTTTTACATTGCTTTCGATTTCCATGTCTGCCCGTACCTTTATGATAGATTTTCATATTTTCAAGACCACAAATCAGGAAGTATAAACGAATTAGTTTCTCGTTTGTTTCAGACTAAATCCTCGTAAAACTTTCAGCAGTCTTCTGATCCAATCCTTTGATCAGCTCGATTACCAGCTTAATACAGTTCTCAATATCTTCCAGGCTTAGAATACCGACATGAGAATGAATGTGCCGGGTCGGTATGCCCAGCACGAGACTGGGACAGCCGGAGCGTTGAATGTGTATCACGCCGGCATCGGTTCCTCCGCGGGCAATCTGCGAAAGCTGATACGGAATGTTATTCTTCTCCGCTGTTTCAATGACATATTCCTTCAGAGCCGGATTCGGAATCAGAGACGAATCGAAGGTTAAAATGCCGGGTCCTTTTCCCATGAGCGTTGGCGCCTGGTGCTCCTCGATTCCGGGGACGTCGCCTGCGATATCCACTTCCAAAACGAAGCTGATGTCCGGGTCCGCAACCCAGCTTGCAGTGCGCGCCCCGCGCAAACCGACCTCCTCCTGCGTCGTGGCAGCGCCGATTACTGTATTCGGATGCGAAATTTGTTCGTCCTTCAAGCGACGAACGACTTCTGCCGCAATGAATGCACCCGCACGATCATCGAACGCCTTGCCGATTGCCAGTTCCGTTGTTCCCTTTTCCAGAGAGTCGTTGTTTTTACTTTCAAATACCTTTTTTTGAATCGTCGAAAAATGGGACAGCGGCACCACCGGATCGCCGACGCGAACGCCCATTTCTTCCGCCTCTTTTTTGTTCGAACAGCCGATGTCGATGAACATCGATGATTTCTGAACGACTTTGTTGCGTTCTTCAGGTAATAGCAAGTGCGGCGGTTTGGCGGCGATAATTCCCTGCACATCCACCTTTTTCGTGCGAATGATCACTCGCTGTCCCAACAGCACCTGATCGAACCAGCCGCCGACAGGATTGAATGTCAGAAATCCTTTCCCATTTATTCCGGAAACGACAAATCCGACCTCATCCACATGACCGGGCAGAAATATTACGGGACGCTCGGCTTCCCCTTTTTTGTAGAACAGCAGCGATCCCAGTTTATCCTGCCGAATATCATCACTAAATTTTTCGACATAATTTTTCACCAGCCGTATCGGCTCTCGTTCGAAACCGGATGGTCCGAAACTATTACATAATTTCTCTAAAAATTTCAGTGATGTTTTTTCCATGATTGATTTCCTTTTTGTTTTAATATTCAGACAATACGAATATTCATCTTCTCAAACCGTTATTTTGCATGATTGGACATTATCAATCCCATTCAAAAAAGCCAGCATTTCCCCGACTATTGCCACGGCAATCTCTCCCGGGGTTTCTTTACCAAAATTCAGTCCAACCGGTGCTTGTACTTTAGCCAGTGCACTCTTGTTTACTCCTTTATTTTTCAGATTGGAAAAAATCTCTCCCACTTTTCTATCAGAACCCATCATACCGAGATAGGCATATTCCTGTGATATGAGATGTTCGAGCACGGTTTCATCGTATTCGTGTTTTGGCGTAACTATCACCAGCCAGTCGTTTTCATCAAATGTGGTATCCTTAATGAACCCGGAGTAATCCTGCGCGATTCTTTCGGCTTCCGGTGGAAAATACACCGGATCGAGCACACCCTCCCTGTGATCGACGACACGCACCTGCCAGCCTGCGATGTGCGCAACATGGGCAATTTGGCGTCCCACATGACCGCCGCCGAAAATCGTCAACCGGCGTTGCGGGGAAATCGGTTCGTAGAACAAGCTCATGCTTCCGCCGCACGTCATACCATCCTTCACCTGCTCGAGCGGATACACCTTAAATAACGGCTTACCAAGCTTCATGACTTCCACCGCCGTTTCCGTGGCTTCCAGCTCGATGGAGCCGCCGCCCACTGTTCCTTCAATTCTTCCGTCAGGAAATACAATTCCCCTTGCACCGGCTTTTCTGGGCGTCATACCGCTTGTTGCAACAACAGTTATGATACAGAATGTTTGTTTTTGTTGCTGCAGTTCGGTAATGCGCGTAAAAAGATCCGTCATTGAAAACTCCGTTTAATTTCTAAATGATCAGATTTCTCTGAATAGCGAAATATAGTGAAAATATTTCAAAAAATCAAGAAGTCATTTTTTAAATTAGCCGATAATTACATTAAAATCAATCAAATTATGAACTCACGTCAAAAATACTCTTGACATTATAAAAAAATATCTATATCTTATAATTGTTAATGATATGTAACAAGTAACGTTTCATTTCCTTGACCAAACCTTAGAAACCATTGTGCTTTGTCATACGGGAGGGAAAAATTGAAGAAGAAGATCACGGCTTATAATATTATTCTGCTAATTTTCGCCGCTGTCTCATTCTTTGTAATGCTTCAATCGCAATTACCGCTTAAATCGCCTTCAACACAGCTTATCATCGGACTCGAAGCCTTCTTCATTTTGACTTTATTGGTTGAAATATTCTCTATTCCCTTGCTTTCGAGTCAATCCACGGTATCTGTTGTTCCTCCTGTCATCTGGTCGATGTTCGTTTTGTTCGGACCTCTTTATGCAACGATTATCGCCGTTGTTTCCAATTTCATTTATGATTTTCAGGTCAAAAAAATCGATTACCGGATGATCATCACAAATACGGCGCAACAGCTTACGTCCGTATCTCTTGCCGGAATGACATTTTTATGGACCGGCGGCACAATCGGACAACAGGAACTTTCGGTATTGATCGTTCCGTTTCTCGCCAGCGTTTCGGTCTATTTGCTTCTGGAATCCCTGTTTTCCTGCATTTCACTGGCACTCACGGAAGATATTTCTCCTTATGAAGCCTGGGCTGCTAATTTCAGATGGTTGCTCCCTTATGAACTGGCGCTGATCCCATTCGGCATGTTGATGATTTTTATCTATCAGTACCTCGGACTCGCCGGCTTATTATTGTTCATGATTCCACTGTTGATGATCCGCCGTTCCTATAGCCTGAATGTCG
>WJJN01000398.1 GCA_014729735.1 Candidatus Zhuqueibacterota bacterium | reverse complement strand
GCTTTGGATTGATTTCGAAAGCCGTTGCTAATGCTGTAAATAATGAACGCGAAAATAATGATTACGTCTATCATCAGTTCATCCTTTTTTCATGATTAGATTTTTTCGAAGGCTAAATTCCGGGGTTATGATTAAATCCGCATGTTGTTTGTGCCGGACTATGATGCGATGTTCAATTTCCAATACTTGTTCGATGAATTCATCCTGCTTATCTCTGGCACGATCATCCCGGAACTGTTTCGTTTGCCGATAATCGAGATCAATGAAAACACGGCAATCGATATTTTTCAAATTGGTGGTGTACGTTCCTTCGGCAATAACCACTTTTATATTTTGCAGCGATATTTTCTCCGTGATAATGCGGTCTTCTGCATACAGAACTAACGGCTTTGTCAGGAGATCTTTGCCGGAACGCGATTGATGCAAATGCTCGTCCAGCAAATCCAGCCGCACTTCCTGCAAACCGACCCAATTGATATCCTTTCTACGGGTGCGGTCATTGGTGATCGGCGGTAGAACGAAGTAATCGTCCTGCTGCAGGATTAGACTGTCGATGCCGGATTTTGAAAGTTCAGCCTTTAATGCCTCTGCAATGGATGATTTCCCGCTGCCCGATTCTCCGGCAATCGAGACCGCATAACAACTGCCGGATTGTTGAACCGGCTCAATGATAAAACTGAGAATACCGGCTGCAAGTTTCCGGTGAATCGGTTTTATATCGGGTTTGTCGCCAATCATAATTTTTTACATTTATTTGGTTTGAAGTAGAAACATTTGTTTCGACAAGATCAACGAACGGTTTCGACAGGCTCAGCCGAAAAACAATCGCTTTCCGTCTAAATAACAATGAAGCATCACCGCACCTGCTGCACTCCAGCAAAGGTTTTGCGCACCTCCCTGAATTTTTTCATCGGCGTGTCCGTATTCGGGAAACGACCAGGAATATTCTCCGGTTCTCCCGGTGCTATTGAATCGATGAATCGCATTCAGCAGCCAATGGGCATCATCGATATAGCCTGCTTTGACCAGAGCCAATCCCCACCATCCATTGATGATCGCCCAGACGCCTCCGTTCTGATACTGACCCGGTTTGTTCTTGAATTCATGCAGATGATTGTTCACCAACTGATCCCATTCCGGATCGTTTTCCCGGATAGGCGGATGAAAACAGGGGATCATCTGCCACGAGGTTTTCTTTAAAAGGGATTGCCCGAATTTTATCAGTAATCTTGTTTGCTCCTCGCTGGCAATATCAAGCAGAACAGCCAGCGCGTTGCTCAGTGCATCAAATTGATTGAAATATCCGCCGGGTGTCATGGACACCAAAAAATAATCCGGCTCTCCAAATTTATCAAGAAAATTCTTGTACGCCCGCGGATGATAGATTATATCGGATTCCGAATTTTCGGATTTCAGCCAGTAATTCATTTTCAAAAGCGCTGATATTTCTTCGATATCCGAATGATGCGGCGTTTCATTAAAGAGCTCGCGGTAAAGCCGCAATGCCCACAAGCGCAGGAACTGATCGTAAAGAATATAGCCATGGAAAATCATTTCATCAGCCCAATTGCCGGATTGCGGGACATATATTAATCCCCGGGAATTGAATTCCCAGGATTTCAATAATTGAAATCCCTTATTGATTGCAGGCAGCAGTACATCGGCAAGCCGCCGGTCATTTGTAAAATGGATATAGTGGCACGCACCAATGATGAACCATGAAATCGTATCCACCCGCCCGCAAACGCCGCCATAACTAATCTGCTCGATGTCGTTTTTCTGGTTCACCTGAACATTCGACGGGATTTGCCCTGCGGCTCCTGCAGCTTTTGCCAAAGTTAATAGAGTGGATTTTAATCCAGCGGTGATCAATTCATCCTCTGCGATCAATCCGGCTAGTCCATTCACAATTCCGTCACGAGCCCAGATTCGTTTGTAATTTGTAAATTCGGTTTTGCTTGCCAGAATGCCGGCAGAAGTGACTGCATCCCGGATAAGCTGCAATGATTTTTCGAAACCTTTTTCTAACAATTTTTATCTGCGATCTGTTTTTCTTATATTTAATTAGTGTCTGAAAGAAAACTCGACAAAATTACCACCACATGATCACAAGGGCGGCGGTAAATAGAATCAGAATAATGGATAATATCCGATAATTCCGGTACCACGGAACGCCCTCGAGCAATCGTGATTCGGATCTATAAAATTTTCTGTTCCAGATAAGTCCGGTCGTTTTTTCTTCCGGTGGCGGAGGTGTTAACAGACTCACAATTATCATAACCGGTATCACTGCCACAAACAATATCAACGCGATGTACAGAAAGTGTATATCTATTACCGATTTAAACTCATTTAAAATAAACAGGACAACGCCGGATACAAAACCGACGATAATCGCTGAGATCGCTCCCTGGGCATTGGCTCTTTTCCAGAAAATTCCGATTAGAAAAAGCGCGACGATGGGCGGCACTGCATACGACAATACTTTTTGGAGATATTTAAACAGGGACGCGAAATTTTCGATATATGGCGCCCAGATAGCAGCCAGCACCATGAAGAATGCGGTAAAACCACGACCCACCCACATCAGCTTTTTGCTATCAAAATCCGGTCGTTTTTTATGGACAAAATCCATTGTGACTAATGTGGAAGCAGAGTTCAGAGTCGAATCAATCTGAGACATCAGGGCAGCGACAAAACCGGCTAACACGATTCCGAGCACACCAACCGGTAGCAGATCGAACAGCAGCGTCGGGTAAACAAGATCGGCTTTCGGCAGATTCGGATAAAGTACTCGTGCCATGGTTCCCGGCAATACCATAATAAACAGTGGTGGCAGTTTCAGGAGACCCGCGAATATCGCGCCCCAGCGACCGTGGTTTTCATCTTTTGCGCTGAGCACACGTTGAACCATAAACTGATTAGTACACCAGAAATAGAATCCCAATAACGGTACTCCGGTTATCAATCCCAACCAGGGCACCGCCGGATCATCGAGGGGACGCACCAGACTGAGCATTTCAGGGGATGTGACATTTTGTACAGCCTCCCAACTGCCGACTTTTATGAATGCAATTACCGCGATGATCACCGATCCGATGAGTAGCAAAATCGCCTGGATCATGTCCGTATAAATCACGGCAGCCAGCCCGCCTGCGATGGTATATAATCCAGCAACGAGCGCCATGATCGCGATAGTCTGCCACATCGGTATTTCCGGGAAAATGAGTTTGATTAATAATCCACCGGCATAAAGGCTCCCGGCGGTATCGACAACGATATTCAAAAACAACGTGAGAATCGAAAAGTAGGTCCGGGATCTGCCATCGAACCGTTTTTCCAGGAATTCGGGAATGGTATAAATTTTTGATCTGAGATAGAATGGTAAAATAAAAATAGCAAAAAATACTAAAATGACGGCTGCCATCCATTCATAGTTGTAAACTGAAATTCCGGTGCTGTAGGCATCACCGGCAAGCCCAACCAAGCTGGTGCTGGACATATTCGATGCCAGTAAAGAGAATCCGATCAGCGGCCAGGTCATGGAGCGACCGGCTAAAAAATAATCCTCAGCGTTTTTATGTTTTTTCGCAAATCGAAGTCCCAGGTACACAACAACCATCGCATATACGCCGACCAGGCTCAAATCAATCGGGTGTAAGCTGAATTCTGGCATATTAAATTCCCATATTTAATTAAAAACACCAAATACCGCAGTATGGATAAAAAAATGTGGGGAGAAATAAACTCTCCCCACTATTTTTTTCTCATTAAAGAAAGTATGCTATTAGAAATTATATGTAATCGAAGTTGTAAATGTACGTCCGAGTATGGGGCGCGCCATATAAATATCTTTCACTGCTCCGATAACCTGTCCGGCGCGAGGATTCCCCTCGGTTAACCCGATGGTATTGGTCAAATTGGCGCCATTCAGTGCCAATAAAAAATCGCCTAAACGATAGCTGACGCCAGCATTGATTGCAGCCCATGCCGGCAATTTATTGTTGTTTGCATCATCCACATAACGCTCGCCAAAGAAACGGTAGCTCGCATATATGTTCAGATCACCCAATTTGTAAGACGGTGCCACTTCGCCAAATATCCGCGGGATTCTGCGCACTTGATTGTCCGTAAAGTCAAGCTCTGTCGGTTCTGCCTGCGGATCATCATAGTCGAATATCAGATAGTCTTTGTATTTCGGATCCTGAAGCGTTGCGGTGAGATCCAATCCAAAATTGCCGAATTGTACGATTGCTTCTAACTCCGCACCCAAAGTTTGGCTATTGGCAAAACGGAATGCCCGGACAATTTCTCCCTCTTCCACAACTTCATCGGAAAACGGGATGTTTTCAAATTGAATGGCAAATAGTGAAGCAAACACGGCTAAATGCGGCGATGCATATTTGATACCACCTTCGAACTGTAATACATCTTCTACTTTATATGAACCTGGTGCATTGAAAACAAAATGCTGATCATCCGGTGTCCGAAAGCCTTTGCTTCCGCGACCAAAGAATGCCATGCCTTCAGACATTTTGAAGTTGGCACCTACTGAAAACGCAATTTCATCGTAATCCCAGTCATAAGGATTGAATGTGCCATTTCCGTAAAGAACGTTATCGTCGGCTAATGTGGTTTCATCTCCTAAATCAAATTCTTCGGAGTTTTCGGTAAATCCATTTACGCGTCCGAACTCATAACGGATTCCGGCATCAAATCGTAATTGATCATTAAGCATAAATTCATCATTCAAATACAGCGCTTTCGAAACAGCATCTAATTTATAGCGGTTGTAAGTACTGCCGATTCTCGATAAGCCGTTATGCGTAACAGAAACCACTTCCTGTCCGGCACCATCCATGAGGACCAGATCGAGAGCTCTGGTATTATCATCCTGTCCTCCCTGGACTTCAGCCAATACATCCTGCCAATACCACAGGCTGTTGACTTTCCAGTCGGTGTGGTAAAAACCGAGAGTCAGATTATGGTTCCCGAATGATTTAGAGAATTGCAAATCATTCGCGAAATTTGACATGGGCAGAGAAACACTCCACCAGCCAACTTCTGCTACCAAACCATTTCCGTTCAGATCATCAGGATTTGTGATGACGTCGCCTGATCTGGCAAATCGATACTGATAGGATGCGGCGCCTTCCACTCCTCCCATGATGTCTGCAGCGTAAGCACTCGCTAAGAACGGATCTGAAAGCGAGAAAATTGCGTTGAATTCTTCGTTCGTATCTGTGTATCTGAATGCATTTTTAACAGTCCAGCCGTTATCAAATTCATAGAAAAATTCACCGCCAAGTGCTTTAATTTGGGGGTGCATTCCGTTATCCAGGTTTTTCTCGAAACTTTCGCCTTTTGGAGTGGGAACACTCAAATAATTCATATCAATACTCGTCATTGTTCCGTAATTGGCATCAAATCCTTCAATGGCTTCGGGATCATCGGGATTCTTTAAAGGTATAGGAAGATAGAATATGTTTTTATCATCCAAAAACTTAAAATTGACCCGGAAATAGCCATCGCCTAACAAGCGAGTAAAATTACCTTTGATCTGACCACCCTGATTCGCTGTGAATCCGGGAGGACGCACACCGTCATCATGGCGATAGAAACCACCGATGTTAAAGCGCCAGTTTTCTGACATAGGACCGCCAATATTGAAATCTGTTCGGTATAATCCATAGTCGCCAAGCGTTAATTTTGCAACCCCGCCTAATTTATTGCCACCGGTTTTGCTGATAAAATTAATGATTCCGCCTGGGGCATTACTCGCGAATATCGACGCCGTGCCACCGCGAACAGCTTCCATTCGATCAACAGTTTCATCAACACGCAGGAATAAGTCAGCATTTCCGAACATCAATTCGCCATCTTCAAAAACAGGCAAGCCATCTTCCTGCAGTGAAACATAACGAAAACTTCCGTCTGCCGGAATACCCCGGGCGAATAAGTTATTGCCGCCTTCACCGCCCGAACTTTCCACATAAAAGCCGGGAATTGCTTTCAGGAGATCGGCAGTATTGCGGGGAGCGCGTCTTTCGATTTCCTGTTTATTAACCGTTGCAATTGCCACACTGGATTCGATCTTTTTCAAAGGATTGATTGTACCGGTAACAACCAGTGCTTCCATATCCAGCACATCCGATTCCAGGGTGAAATTTCTTGTAACGGTTTCTCCCGCAGTAACCTGTACTTCAGCCACTGCAGTTTTATAGCCTAAGAACCGTACTTGAATGGTGTAATTTCCGGGGGGGACACTTTCGATAGTAAATGCTCCGTCACGATCAGTCGATGATCCAAGGGTAGTTCCCTGAAGATAAACGTTTGCGCCAACTAATTGCTGTCCTTCAGCATCTTCCACTGTTCCTTCAATTTTTCCTGTTGTCTGGGCAAGGACAAAAGATGAAAGAAGCAGCATAATCGCGAAGGTAAAAAATAATCTGATTCCAACCTTTTTAGAATACATTGATTTTCCTCCTTATTTTGAAATTTGTTTCATTGATGTGATTTTTCTTAATTATTTCTTCCGAAATCCTCCTTGATTTGATTAAAATGCTATTATGCTTTAATACGTCACGTTTTTCCCATAATTTGCCTCCATGATTGGTTAACAAACTTATTTTGGAAAAAGTGCTTCAACTAAGTTGATTTAATTATGACTTTGTCTCCATTTATCTTTACGTTTGCCTGTAAAGCTTTTGCCAAAGCATCGATGATGACATCCAAATTCGAGTTCTCTATCGAACCGGAAATAGTTTGATCCAATAGCTTTTGCTCAACATCGAATTGTACATTATATGTTTCTGTTAGTCGCTGAATTATTTCTCGAAATGTCGTGTTGTCAAATATCAATTCATCACTTCGCCAACTGGTATAAACGTCGATGTTCACAGGATGCTGTTCAGGCGATTCATCTCCCTCACAGAAACACAATAAATTACCTGTGTCAAGAGTAATTGCAGTTGATTTCGCGCTGTTAGAGTTTTCGGGCTTGGATGCCACAAAGATTTTAAGGCGACCCTGTTCCACAGCGACTTTGGTTCCTTCATTTCGTTCATAAACGACAAATCTGGTTCCGACAACTTCAATTAAACCATCGCAGGTTTGTACGCAGAGTCGCGTTTCTGATTTTCCCGGATGATGACTTACATTAAAATAGGCTTCACCATGCAATTGGAATTGTCGAAATTCAGACTTTTTTGCAGTGGTATATTTTAAAGTGGAATTTGCATTGAGTATTATTTTTATATCGCGAGATGGATTGATATATTTGCGTTGCCCATAGTCTGTTGTGATGAGTTTCCAATGAGAATGGCTATGCTTTGCTATCGGACGAATTCCAAAATGCCCGATTGCAAAGATAAGCAATAAAGAAGCAGCCACTGCAAAGCTCCTGCGTCCGATTTTTGAGAGAGATCGGAAGTTGATGGCTGAACTTGTTGAACCGGAAGCTTCATCCTTAATTGGATCAGAAGAAATTGAATTCGCATTCAATTTAAATCGATGTTTGAATTTATTCCATTCATTCTTAATGGCAGGAAGAGATGAGGAACGGAACTGAATCGCTCTCCAAATAAAAACCGCATTGTTGTAAATGATTCTATTGAGTCTGTCCGTTCTTAGCCATTCAGACCACTTTCTTTCTTCTTCCTCCGATGCTCTACCATCCAACCATCGTTGAAATGATTCATCTGATAATAGTGTTTTGATTTGAGAATTCAAATTCGTCATCTTTGTCAGCTTATTGACAGATTTT
>WJJN01000397.1 GCA_014729735.1 Candidatus Zhuqueibacterota bacterium | reverse complement strand
CGAAGAAGTGAAACGGGTAGTGAAATCAGGTGAGAAGATTTTATTTGTCGGTACCAAAAAACAGGCAAAAGAAATCATAAAGGCGGAAGCAGAACGCTGTAATATGTTTTTTGTGAATGAACGATGGCTGGGAGGCACGCTCACCAATTTTTCGACTGTTAAGAAAAGCATAAAGCGCCTGAAAAATTATGACAAAATGGCTACCGATGGTACTTATGACAAACTGACGAAAAAAGAAATTTTGCATATCGAACGTGAGAAGGAAAAATTAGAACGTATTTTAGGGGGAATTAAAGAAATTACAAAGCTGCCGGGATTAATGTTTATTGTCGATCCTAAAAAAGAGAACATCGCTGTTCACGAAGCGGATCGACTGGATATTCCGATTGTCGCACTGATCGATACGAATTCAGATCCCGATTTGATTGATTTCCCGATTCCTGGCAATGACGATGCATTCAAATCAATTAATTTGATTACCAGAACGATTGCTGACGCCGTTGTCGAAGGACTTAAAGAACAGGAAATTGTTCAGGCAGAAGAAAAGGCTTTTGAGGATAAGGTAAAATCCGAGAAAGAAGAAGTCGAAGCAGAAGAATAATATTACAAAAGGGAGATATTGAAGTATGACGATATCGGCTGAAGAAGTAAAAAAACTAAGAGATAAAACCGGCGCTGGTATTATGGACTGTAAACAGGCGTTACGAGAAACAAACGGTGATATCGATAAAGCGGTCGAATACTTGAGACAGAAGGGAATAGCTTCAGCAGAAAAAAGGCTTGGTCGTGAGACTAAAGAAGGCTTGATTCAAAGCTACATTCATCCGGGGAGCCGATTGGGTGTTTTGGTCGAGGTGAATTGCGAAACCGATTTTGTCGCCAAAACAGAAGATTTCCAGGAATTTGCGAAAAATATTGCCATGCAGATCGCGGCATCTAAACCACTGGTCGTTACCAGAGAAGAGCTTTCTGACGATATTGTGAGCAAGGAAATGGATATATTCAAAAAGCAAGCCGAAGAGCAGAAAAAACCGGCTCACATTGCAGAAAAAATAGCTCAGGGTAAAATGGAGAAATTTTATCAGGAAGTCGTTTTAATGGAACAGAGCTATGTGAGAGATCCTAACATTACTGTAGAAGACTTATTGAAGGGCTTGATTGGCAAAATAGGTGAAAACATTTCAATAAAGAGGTTTGCGAGATTTGAACTCGGGGGAGAATAGTTCAAATTATGGCAGATTATAAAAGAATTTTATTAAAATTGAGCGGGGAAGCTTTGATGGGGCAGCAGGGATTGGCAATCGATCCTGATATTGTGCAGCGAGTTTCCCTGGAGTTGAAAGAGCTAACAGAATTAGGGATCGAAATCGGGATCGTCATCGGCGGCGGCAATATATTTCGAGGGATCTCTGCCAGCGCCCGTGGCATGGACAGGGTGTCCGCAGATTATATGGGAATGTTGGCAACGGTCATTAATTCAATGGCATTGCAAGACTTTCTCGAGCGTACCGGTCTGGATACACGAGTATTAACAGCCATCCGAATGGAACAGCTTGCAGAACCCTATATAAGACGACGGGCATTGCGGCATCTGGAAAAAAAACGAATCGTGATTTTTGCCGGCGGAACCGGAAATCCATATTTTACAACTGACACCGCGGCGGCATTGAGGGCAGTGGAAATCGAGGCTGACGTTGTTATAAAAGGCACCAAGGTGGACGGTGTTTATGATTCCGACCCGGTGGTCAATTCAGATGCCAAAAAATTTGATCACCTGACCTATCTTGATGTAGTTCAAAAACAATTAAAAGTAATGGATATGACTGCCATTACATTATGTATGGATAATAAGATCCCAATCTATGTATTCAATTTGATGGAAACAGGCAATCTAAAGAGATTAGTATTGGGAGAGAAACTTGGAACCAAAGTAGACGGTGGATAAAATGATTGAAGAAATTTATCTCGAAGCTGAAGAAAAAATGCAGAAGACCATCGATAACATTCGATACGAATTGGGCAAGTTCCGTACAGGCAAAGCTTCTGCAGCAATTTTGGATGGCGTTAAAGTAAATTACTATGGTTCGATTGTTCCGCTTAAACAGGCAGCGAATGTCAGTGTTCCGGAGGCACGATTGATTACCGTTCAACCGTGGGACAAAAGCATGATCAATGAGATCGAAAAAGCGATTTTAAAATCCGATCTCGGCTTGACCCCAATGAACGACGGGAATATTATCCGGCTACCGATTCCACAACTGACCGAAGAACGACGTAAAGATTTGGTAAAACAGGCAAAACGCCTGGGAGAAGAGGCGAAAATTTCGATCCGCAATTCTCGACGTGATGCCAATGAAAGTATTAAAAACGCTGAAAAAGAACACTTGATCTCAGAAGATGAATCTCACCGGGCACAGGATGATATTCAGAAGCTGACAGATAAATACATCGAACAAATTGACGAGATTCTGAATAAAAAAGAATCAGAAATCATGGAAATTTAATGAGTACATTCAGTCAGCTAGTTCATCAGCGAAGAAGTATCCGAAAATATTCTGAAAAGCCGGTCGAAAAAGAGCATATCACTCAGTGTGTCGAAGCAGCCAGGGTTGCACCCTCTGCGGAGAATGTGGAGCCATGGCGATTTGTTGTGCTGACAGAGCCGGAGTTGAAACGAAAGTTCTGTAACGCCGCATTCTCAGGCGTATACACCTTCACGAAATGGGCAGCGAAAGCCCCTGTCATTATCTTGATACTGGCAAAGCTCGATATTCTCGCCAATCGAATCGGTAAACAGATTCAGGGAACAAATTATTATCTGATCGATATCGGCATTGCCGGGGAACATCTTGTGCTTCAGGCGCAGGAACTCGGTCTCGGCACTTGCTGGATCGGCTGGTTCAACGCCAAAAAAGCACGGAAGTTTTTAAACATTCCCTCCTCATACAAAGTCGTTTCGCTTATCAGCATGGGCTATCCCGATAAAACAATATTGAAAGAGAAAAAAAGGTTGGCTCTGAAAGAAATTATGTGGTTCAATGGGTTTGAGAAATAAAGTGCTGACTATTTCCCGAAGACAAAGCTCTGCCGATAGTAGATCTCCTCGGACGACCCGTTTGCAATAACATCGAAATTTTTCCACTCGAGAATTTTATCAATAATACAGTTCTCAAACACACGATCGTCCAAACTCGATTTCAGGATTTTCACCTCTTTTACGTAACCAGAACTCGACACGCAAAAACGGATCGTAATTTTGCCTTTTAATTCGGGCTTTCTGCTTAATGCCTGGCGGTAGCATTCCTGTATTGTTTGATTATTCGCGACGATAACCCTGGAAATAGGAGTTTCTTCCTGAAATTTTCGCTTAGTACTTTCTCGTTTCGATGACCCGGATGACGGAATGTTATTATTCCGATTCCCCTGTTGAGAGAAATTTCCGTTATTACTACTGCTTCCCACCGACTTTTCTTTGACTGGCAGTGACCCGAATGCACCTTCTGAATTGGAACCATTTCCATTTGAACCGCGGATAACGCGTTGATTTATCGAACCCGGCTCTATGGAATGATAGTTACGTGAACCGGAAAGAGCATTTTCTGCCAGAGATTCTGAAGGCAACAGCGACGAATCTTTCGAAGTTGACGAAAGTAACATTCCGTTCCCGGATCCATTACCAGGTCCAATTGAACTTTTGAATCCCTTTTTAGATGTACCTTCGGCATTGTTGTTGCTGTCCTTAATTAATAATGTGACATGCGATCCGCTATTGATCTCGGATTTGCTTTGAGTGATTACATTTGTTCGTGCTGTACCGGTTTCCTGCGATGCCCTGGTATCGATATCACTCGTGTGGGACTCATAAGTGGTTGATTTCTGGTCAAGAACACTTTCGATGGATTCATAAAACCGGCGATTATCAAAAAACCGGACATATGCTTGTTTTAACGACGAAACATTCTCATAGAGTGCATTTTTAAAATACAGATAACGAACAATTAATACTGATAAAATCAGAGTACAACAAAAAATCGACAAAAACCGAAAGTCGATTGATTTCAACCAATTGCGTTTAAACTCTCTGGGGAATTTGTGAATTTCAAACTGTTGCTCCGGTTGTATAATTGTATTTCGATCTGCTTGATTTATTACCGTATGATTCATGAATATTCATTTGCCAAAATAATACTAATGTTTCTTTTTATTCAAACAAAAATTATACCAAACGCTAATTGATTAATTGAATGATATAACAATAGTAATAATAATGTCTTATTATATTATTTGTTGAGTTCTCATAACGGTATATTCTTGTATTTCATAGAAACAAGATGTTCTGTAATGTAACATGTTATTACGAAAATGTTAAATTTGTAACTCTAATTTTTTATTTAGGATAGCACTGTTTTTTGTTGTAAAATGTTACCGGACTTTAATTATGTTTTTATAAAAAAAACTTGACAATTTAGAAATTATGTTGTATTTTAAAAAATTAAGTTCCAATAATAATTAGAGGATAAGG
>WJJN01000396.1 GCA_014729735.1 Candidatus Zhuqueibacterota bacterium | reverse complement strand
TTGTCAAAGCCACGAAATTGCTCTTGCGACTGCTCGAAGTGGAGGAAGTATGAAATCCAAAATGTTGATTTTGATATCATTGCTATTTTTACTGGGATGTCAACAAGATGAATTATCGAATAATTCGAACGGATATTTATTTATCGTCGGTGGTGGAGGCAAGCCATCAGCAGCCATTGAAAAATTCATCGATTTGTGCGGCAATGAATTCATTCTGATCATTACGTCTGCCAGCGGCTATCCGCGTGAATCCGGTCCTGCGGCAGTGGAACTTTTCAAAGACCATGGTGCTGATAATGTGGACTGGCTGCATATTGCCAGCCCGGATTCTGCAAATTCGGATGATGTTGTCGAAGCGATCCGGAGAGCCCGCGGGATTTTCTTCACCGGCGGCGTTCAGGGGCGATTGATGCATCGGCTACGCGGCACCCGAGCGGAAAAGGAAATTCTGGCGCTTTATTTTGAGAAGAAGGGTGTGATCGGCGGAACCAGCGCCGGAGCAGCGGTGCAGAGTGAATTGATGATCACAGGTGACGGGGATTTCACAATCCTTGAAAAGAACAACATTGTCACAGAGCCGGGATTCGGATTTTTGAAGAATTGCATCATCGATCAACATTTTGTCGCGAGAAGGCGGAATAATCGCCTGCTGAGTCTCGTGATCGAAAAGAAATTGCCCGGAATCGGTATCGATGAATCGACTGCGATCATATATCACCCGGATGACATGTTCGACGTTTACGGACAGGGCTCGGTAGTAATTTACGATCCGCGAAAAGCATCAATTCCGGTTGAACCGGAAGTGAGGAAGTTGTCAGCAGAACATCTGCGGCTGAGCGTTTTACATGAAGGGCAGTCATTTGATATGACATCAGGAAAAATAATCATCAGAGAAAAATAGGTCGTATCGAATATATGCAGCTAATAAAACTTAAATTACCGCACACACTGGCGCTGATTTTTTCGATCATGGTTTTTGTGGCTATTCTGACGTGGATCATTCCCGGCGGACAGTATGACCGGGTGATAAACAGGCAGGGTCGCGAAGTTGTGGACGGCGAGTCGTTTCATTGCGTGGATAGCGAACCGCAGGGATTGTTCGCGCTATTGCAGTCACCGATCAAAGGAATTATCGAGACCGCGAACATCATCGGTTTTATCCTGATTCTTGGCGGTGTGTTCTCGATCATTCAGAATACGGGCGCGATTAATGCCTCGATCCGCCGGGTGGGCGAATTACTGGAAGGGAGAGAGAAGATCGTCATACCGGTGGGAATGACACTGTTTTCGATATTCGGCGCGGTTTTCGGTATGAGTGAAGAGGTGATCCCGTTTGTACTGATTTTCATTCCACTGGCAATGACGCTGGGATATGACAGTATCATCGGTGTTGCAATCCCGTTTCTGGGAGCCGGCGTCGGATTTGCCGGTGCACTGCTGAATCCGTTCACCATAGGAATTGCCCAGGGAATTGCGGAGCTGCCGCTTTTTTCCGGATTGATTTACCGTCTGATGGTGTGGTTCATCGTCACACTCATCGGCATTCTGGCAGTGATGCGCTATGCGAAAAAGGTGAAGCATGATCCGGAGACAAGCCCGGTGTATGAACTGGATCAGAAAAGGCGGCAGAGAGATGAGACCGAATCAGATGAACATAGCGGCTTCTCGCGTCGTCACAAAATCATCATGATGATTTTTCTGATTGGAATTGCAGTCATGATTTTTGGTGTAATGAGATTTCAGTGGTTCATCGAGGAAATCGCAGCGCTTTTTCTGGGAATGGGGATCGCAGTGGGAATCGTATCCCGGTTATCAACGAATTCGGTTGCCGAAAGTTTTGTAGATGGCGCGCGGGATTTAATCGGTGCGGCACTGGTCGTCGGATTTGCCCGGGCTATCTTAGTGATCGCAAGCGACGGGATGATCATCGATACGATTATGCATTATTTGTCAGGATTGATTTCTCAATTTCATCCGATCTTTGCCGCGCAGATGATGTTCGGCATGCAGACGTTCATTAATTTTTTAGTACCTTCCGGAAGCGGACAGGCAGCACTCACGATGCCCATTATGTCGCCACTTGCAGATTTGGTTGGCGTTACCCGGCAAACAGCGGTGCTTGCGTTTCAAATGGGAGACGGATTCACGAATATGATCATTCCGACATCAGGAGTTACTATGGGCGTTTTGGGCATGGCGAAAATTCCCTGGCAAACCTGGGCAAATTGGCTGTTACCATTAGAGATCGTTTTCTTCATCATTGGATTGATTCTATTGGTTCCTGCTGTGCTGATGCAGTGGGGACCGTTTTAAGCGGCACTTTTAGAAATCCGGAGTGCATTGCCTTTATGCAATGCCAGTCCTGCCATAGTGGGATAAAGTGATTGCACTCCAGGCATAAACAATCAACAAAATTTAAGGAGGTTACAATGAAAAAAGTTGTTACAATGATTATAGCAGCAGCAATGTTGTTGCTGGGGGCAAATTTCTTGTTTGCACAAATCGATTATTCATTAAATGACTGGGGGAGAATACGGCTTTATGATGCAGCAGGTGGTCGTCAGATCGACCGGATCAGCCTCGACTTCGGCGTTT
>WJJN01000395.1 GCA_014729735.1 Candidatus Zhuqueibacterota bacterium | reverse complement strand
TAAACTTTGCATTGCCACCTTCACCACCAAATCCGGCAGTTCAGGTTCATGCAATGGATCAGGAAGTTGTATTATCCTGGCAAGATGAACTGGAGACCTATCGCGTTATCGACCGTGTCGATGTCGATGAAGAAGGAAAGCCAACTTACTACGAATTCCAGGGCTATAATATTTATCAAACCAACACACCAACAGTTGGTCCGAATTCGGAAGTTATTAAGCTGGCAACTTATGACATCGTTGATGGTGTGATGGATATTCAGGATCAGGTGTTTAGTGAAGAATTCGGCGAAGATGTAAACGCAACTGTGCAACGTGCCAGTGATTCCGGCATCAAGCGAATGATTCGAATCACCACGGATGCGATAAATGGTGGCATTCCATTAAGCAACTGGAACAGATACTGGTTTATTGTGACTGCTTACGGCTATAATCCGTATGGTATTCCCAAAATACTGGAATCTCCATATACAACAATCGAAGTGGTCCCACAGCAACCAAATGGTGGTATGAGTCTGCAGGCAAGTTATGATGACGTCATCGCCGCTGTTACAGGTGATACGACATATAATGCTGAACACACGTCGACTGGTCCGCTGAGCGATGGACAAATTGAAGTTGTTGCCATCGACCCGGCATTGATCACCGGCAAAAATTATGAAGTGACTTTTGAATTTGATTCAACCCTTAATCAAACAGTCTGGAACCTCGATCGATTTGATGGATCGGAAAAAACACGGCTGCTGTCAAAACAAACAAATCTTTCCGGGGATGATGGTTACACTGTCGTTGACGGAATAATGGTCAAAGTTCAGGGACCGCCGCCGGATGTGAAACGTATGGTTATGACAGCCAATGCTAATGGTCCGATCACGGAAACCGCGGGATTTGATATTACACCTGCACCGCCGTATCCCGGCTATTCTGTAGATTGGTTCCGTGACATCGCTTTGGGAAATGCAAGCATTCTCGATCTGGCAAACGGAATGCAAGCCGGCGGTGGCTGGTATTTCGTTGTTGCCGGTGGAAATAGTATTACGGAACACGAAGCGTTTATGGGACGCATTCTCCGCGATGGTGATAATGACCAGATTTTCCTGCCAAACGATTACGAAATTCGATTCACGCAGGAAGGCGGTTACGGAGTAATGGCATTTACCACCGGCGAGCCTGTGGAAGTCCCGTTTGAATTATGGTACGTCGGCTCAGGCACACTCGATGATCCGAGCGATGACGTCCGAATGCTGCCCTGGGTTTTGGATATTGAACATCCGCTTGGATATGATATTGGCGACAGCAGCGGTATCGGCATATTCAGTTTTGCACTGGATCACCAGGCATCGAGTGCTGAGAATGATCCATGGTCGGACATGATCTATTGGTATATGCCGGAGGATGACAGCCCCGGTGAAGCCGGATATGATCAGTTTGTCTCCGAAGTTTTAGCCGGGACTTATGAGTACCACGGCACAGAACACATTGCCCGTTTATCCCTGATGAACTGGAATATGTATCAGGGAGATGGCAGTGTGAATGCAATGCCGGACGTGGGTACAATTATCCGAATTGAAGCGACCAAAGTGAATTCTGTTCATGATAAATTCACATTTACTACGGCGAGCTCGGCGCCGGTCAGCAGTGAAGCGCTTGCGAAAGCAGAGGCACAACGAGTCAATATTTATCCCAATCCGTATTTTGGACAGAACAGAGCAGAAGTAAATCCGATTACACGGTTCGTAACTCTCACGCATATTCCTGAACAAGATGTCACAATCCGTATTTTTACGATTTCCGGTTCGTTAATCAAAATAATCGATGATGACATCAGAAGCGAACAGGGAACGCTGGGAACGAACACGGCTCAATGGGATTTACGGAATGACTATGATGTACCAGTCGCCAGTGGTATCTATATCGTCCATGTTGACATGGGAAGTCTGGGCGAAAAAGTACTGAAAGCGGCTGTATTTATGCCCGAAGAACGATTGGATAAATTTTAATAAGTTGTTTGTTTTCTGCTTTGATCAAAAAGCTGTTATTAGAAATAAAAACTTGGAGATATAGATATGAAAAGATGGAAAATCACTTTCTCTTTCATAGCGTTAACTCTTTGTTTACTACTGGTTGCCAGCGATATATTTGCAGGCACCGGAAGACGAAGAGGAACCGCTGGCGCGCAAGAGCTGCTGATTCCGGTAGGATCGATCGGAACTGCACTTGGTGGTGCAAACCTGGCAACCACTGAGGGGACAGAAGCGATGTACTGGAATCCCGCCGGTCTTGCAGCGTCGCAGTATTCCACAGAATTAATGATTTCACATTTAACCTACATTGCAGACATGAATGTGAACTACGTCGCAGGTTATTTTCAAAATGAAACATTTGGCGCATTAGGCTTCAGCATTAAAACCCTGGGCTTTGGCGATATCCCTGTCACAACAAATGAGAGCCCTGATGGCACCGGTGAAATGTTCTCCCCCACTTTTCTGACATTGGGGGCTACCTATTCCCGCGCTATGACCAATAAAATTTTCTTCGGAGCGTCTGTAAAACTCGTCTCTGAAAAAATTATGCGCGAATCAGCCACCGGAGTTGCATTCGATTTTGGTCTGCGATATGATACGGGCATGGGTATCAAAGGCGCTGTCTGTTTGAAAAATATCGGAACCAATATGGCGTTCGACGGCTCTGATTTGGAAGTGTTCACATCGGATATTTCTGATCGACCCGATGCCGAAGGTGAAAATACACGCATACCACTCGCAGCATTCGATATGCCAACTCTTTTTGAAATCGGTCTGTCTTATGATTATAAAGTAAATGACCAAAATGGTATTACAGTCATGGGTTCATTTATGAATGATAATTATGCTCTGGATGAATACCGCGTTGGTCTCGAATATAATTTCAATAACCTGGTTTTTCTGAGAGGAAGCTATCAGACTGCTTACGACGCGGATAACGAAAAATTCGTTGCTGCAGATCAGGATAATTTTTTATGGGGACCTTCTTTTGGAGCAGGGCTAAATCTGAAATTAGGTTCGGAGATGGGATTGCGTCTCGATTACGCCTATCGCGTCACCGAAATTTTCGATGATAATCAGTGGTTCACGTTACGTTTCAACTTCTAACTCCTGAAGTTCGCTTACATCAAAAAGGTCGGCATCGTACCCTGCCGACCTTTTTTTTGGAATGCAGTGGAATATTATGGAGTGCAGCGAGTGTCTCGCTGCATGTAGCCATCTTTTTGGCTGCAAAAATACGGTTCAATTTCCGAAGTCTTGAAAACCTTGGAAATCTCAGTGCCGAAATTGAATTGGGAACAGTATCATAAGTCTGATTTTTTTGTAAAATGTCATTCCGGGCTTGTCCCGAAATCTCCTGGGGGATTCCTGCATTCGCAGGAATGACACCAAAACATGACTTTTGATAAAGCTCCATTTTTAAATACACCCCCAAACAATCGGGAGTATTAACTCCCGTGATGAATCTAATGCTGCGAATATTACCTGTTGATTCGATTGCGTGGCATAAGATTTCAGAATGACATTTTTTTGTGATAGAAAAAACGCGCACCCAATTGCGAGGTCCAAATATGAAAAAAATATCGCTGCTCATCTTTCTTCTCCTCGCCGGACAAATCGCGGCGCAGGTCTCGGTCGAGCTGGATCATGCCACGTTTCGATATAACGAACAGGAAACAATGACCGAAATTTATTATGCGATCCCTACTGCCGGACTCAAGTTTGTTGAAATCCCATCCGGTAAAATCAAAGCACGGGTAATGGTGCGGCTGTCATTTTTTGTCGAAAGCGACTTGTGGCAGGAAGAATCCTGGAAAATGGAAAAAATCTTGAACGATACATCCGAAATTAACTACGCAGACCGAATGATGGACGTGGTCCGCTATTTAATGAAACCCGGAGAATATACACTTTCTCTTTTTCTACAGGATCTGAACGACACACGAAATACTCACAATGTGGATCAGCACTTGAAAATCCCGGCTTACTCCGCTCAATCGAACTATTTAAGCGACATTCAATTCGCCGGCTCTATCCGGCAGGTGCAAATGGACACAAGCAATGTATTCTGGAAAAACGGATTCGAAATCACGCCTAATCCGGCAGCTATCTACAGCACAAATTCTCCGATGTTGTTCTATTATCTCGAAAGCTATCACCTCGATCAACAGCTCGCTGGTGATGTATATAAAAACCGCGTCCAAATCACCACTACCGAGGGAAAATTAATCGATGCGATCATGCCCAAGCATCAAACAAAAAACCTGCTTTCTTCCAGCCTGGAAATCGGAACTTTGAATCTATCTGCGCTCGCCAGCGGTACGTATCATTTCAAATTTGATATTCTGAATTTGAGCGATAGTGTTCTTTTCACGCAAAAGAAGATGTTCTATTTCTACAATCCCGATCAAATAAACGATGGAAGCAATTTTGTGAGAGACCCGGAAACAGCATTTCTGCAAAGCGATTTTGCAGAAATGACTATGAAGCATCTGGATACGGATTTCAAACTGACACAGTATTTCTCATCACACGAAGAAAAAGAATTTTATGAGAAGCTGGATGATCTGCCGGCAAAGCGACGGTTTCTATATAAATTGTGGAAGCGTCGGGACACGAATCCTGCAACCGAAATCAATGAATACCGGATCGAATATCTGCGCCGTATCAAAGAAGCAAATAAGCGATATCGCAGTTATTTCATGAAAGGCTGGCGCACGGATCGGGGACGTGTCTTTTTGCTTTATGGTGAGCCTTCGGATGTGGAGCGCTATCCCAATAATCCCACTTCATTTGCGCATGAAATCTGGCATTATGAAAATATCGAAGGCGGTGTGAAATTTGTCTTCGTGGATTTGCAGGAATTCGGAGAGTACCGGCAAATCCATTCGACAAAGCAGGGTGAAACCACGCAGCAGGATTGGGAGAGGATTATTCAGAAATAATTTCGGGTTACAAAATCAATGAATTTTTGTGTAAGTTCTTATAATAATACACCCTTTTGGGTTATTGTTTTTTGTGATGAATTTGTTATCTTCTTAACAGACATTACGAACGGACATCCTTTCAGTTAAAATTAACACTTCCCTACTTAAAGCCCTCTCCCAGGCTAAGGAGAGGGCTAGGACTTAGTTTCAAAGGATAGCCTTCATAATCCTTCTGGTTCATTAGGTAAAACAAACGGCACGAATGCTTTGACGCGCACCAAAGCGTTCGTGCTTTTTTTATGCCCCAAATTACAGTCTCACCGTCAACCGGGGAACTCTTTGTATTCACTTCCGTTAGAATCAGTATAAATTTTATAACTTTGTATGGATATCACCTCTTTGAAGGGGGGACAGGGGGATGTTACTTAATTTCAATTACTTATAATAACATCCCCCTAAATCCCCCTTCAAAGGGAACTTCAAACTTGCCAATTTTATAGTTTAATAGAAAGGAGCACCAATGAAAGATATGGGAGTGGAAAACAAAGTCGCAATTGTCACCGGTGCCAGCAGCGGAATCGGAAAAGCGACCGCATTGAAATTAGCCAGCGAAAAGGCGAAGGTTGTGCTGGTCTCCCGAAGTGAAAAATCGCTGAAGGAAATTGCAGATCAAATTACGACGAATGGAGGCACCGCTGCATATTTTGCAGCCGACCTGCTCGAAGAGTCACAACCCGAAAAGGTCGTGCAATTCGTACTCGATACGTACGGCGGCATCGATATTCTGGTCAATTCCGCCGGAATTATCCGGAATGGCTCCATCGAAAACACCACACTGGCGGAATGGGATGAGATGATGAATATCAACCTGCGCTCGGTGTTTATTTTAACGCAACAGGCTCTCCCCCATTTAATTGAACGGAAGGGCAACATCGTCAATGTATCCAGCGTCACCGGATTACGTTCGTTTCCCAATATTTTATCTTACTGTGTCAGCAAGGCAGGCGTGGATCAGTTCACCCGATGCACCGCGCTGGAGCTGGGTCCCAAAGGCGTGCGGGTGAATGCAGTCAATCCCGGCGTCACCATAACCGAGCTGCACCGCCGCGGTGGCATGGATGAAGAAAACTACCAGAATTTTCTGGAGCACAGCAAGGATACGCATCCCATCGGCAGAGTCGGTCGCCCCGAGGAAGTCGCCGATCTGATCGTATTTCTGGCATCCCCCCGTGCAGGCTGGATCACCGGCGTCACCTACAGCATCGACGGCGGCAGAGCCCAAACCTGCGCCCGGTAGTTATGGAGTGCAGCGAGTGTCTCGCTGCATGCAGCCCTCTTTTGGCTGCAATAGTTTTCCCAATTAACCGCCGACAGAAGTTGAACCAGCACCACAATTCATTGTGGTGATTTTTCTGGTAAACAAAAATTCCACTAACCGCAGCATGCTGGGGTAAACCGCTTCAGCGGTTTTAAAATTCAAATGAAGCAAACGGCATGATGGGGCAAAACCGCTGAAGCGGTTAAATTAGCACGGGGGAAACCATCAAAACACCATGTTAAAACATGGTGCTCGTTCAAGCG
>WJJN01000394.1 GCA_014729735.1 Candidatus Zhuqueibacterota bacterium | reverse complement strand
GATCAGGATTTATCCAGCATGGAGGTCGAAGGCGATTTCGATGCCACCGATTCCACGGGCTTCATCAATATCAATGCCATTCGGTTGAAAGCGCATAATCTTGTATTGAGAAAACGCAAACCGTATGGCTGGCGTCAGAAAAATCGGTAGTGCCAATAGCTAAAGATACCGCACGAACATCCCCCTGGTTTCGCCAATGGCGAAACCGTCCCCCTTCAAAGGGGGAATTAGTTAGCGCTGTATACACTAAAATATGAGGAAGAAATGAAACTATGGGACAGGGGACACAACATCGATAAACAGGTGCTCGATTTTACTGTTGGCGATGATTATATTCTCGACAAGAAGCTGGTGAAATTCGATTGCCTGGCATCCATTGCTCACGCTAAAATGCTTGGCAGGATTGGTATTCTTACAAAAGAAGAAGTTGAGAAACTCACTCTTGAACTGAATAATCTGATCGAATTGGATAAGAAAGGAAAGTTTGTCATCGAGCAGGAACAGGAAGATTGCCACACTGCGATTGAAAATTATCTGACAACGAAATTAGGTGATCTGGGCAAGAAAATTCATACTGCCCGATCGCGGAACGATCAGGTATTAACTGCATTGCGGCTTTATTATAAACATGAACTGCATCAATTAAAAAATCTCCTTGATGATTTGATCAGGTCAATGACTGAATTCGACCGGGAGCACGGAAGTACTGAGATTCCCGGTTTTACGCATACGCGAAAAGCAATGCCGTCATCTGTTTCGATGTGGGTGACGGCGTTCATCGATTCGATGACGGACAATCTATCCATGCTCGACAACACGAAAATCCTCCTGGATCAATCGCCACTTGGATCCGGTGCAGGCTATGGCATTCCGCTGGAGTTGGATCGCGAGTATACGGCAGATATTCTGGGATTTGCCCGTGTTCAAAAAAATCCCATCTATGTCCAGCACAGCCGCGGCAAGTTTGAAGCGGCGCTGCTGAACCTTTCAGGTATGATCATGTTCGATCTGAACAAAATTTCATCGGATTTGATCCTGTTCAGTATGCCGGAATTCGGTTTCTTCGAGCTGCCGGAGGAAATGTGCACAGGGAGCTCCATCATGCCGCACAAGAAAAATCCGGATGTGCTGGAGCTGATCCGGGCGAAGTATCATGTGGTCGTGACATGTGAGTATCAAATCAAGCATATTATTGGGAATCTGATTTCCGGCTACCACCGGGATTTTCAGCTCAGCAAGGCGCCTGTTATCAATGGGCTGGAAATCACAAAAAGCTGCACCGGAATGATGACTCATATTTTTTCAGAATTGAAAGTGAATGCTGAAAATTGCCAAAAGGCAATGACCGATGAACTTTACGCGACGGCAGAGGTTTATAAACTGGTGCAGGAGGGCGTGCCGTTCCGGGACGCATACCGCCGCATTTCAAAAAGATATTAACGGAAACATCCTTGCGAAGGTTTTGAACCTTCGCAAGGGTAACGTCGAATAGAGGAGTTTTCACATGAAAAAGCGCTTGATATTACTTTTGTTGATTCTTTCGATGCCAGGATTTCGCCTTTCATCTCAGACAAGTCAGCAAAGTTCTATCAACACGGCTAAGTCCGCTTCTATCGGAATCGTTCAGAAATATCTTCAGGCAACCGGTGTCGAGCTACCGTTCTTCGATGTTACGAAAACCGCACTCGATTTTGCCGGTTTAAAAGTGCTGGAACAGGGTCAGCTAAAACCGGACGTTCGAATCTCGATTTCAGCCAGTGGTCAGCCAAAAGGCTCTCGCTACATGGGACAGGGCTATTTATACACGGGTGCCGAGTTAAACGGCAGCATCGATTTTGAATTGAATCAGAAAACTCCTTTGATTGTTTCGTTTTACGGTTTGATCCCGCCTGATCCGAATTTACGAAAGCAATTCTCACCGAATTTACAGCAGCCGGAAAATGCACCTTTTATGAAGGCATTTCTGGCTCCGGGATCATTCGTTGATAAATTTATCAGTATAATGGCGGATCATTATGGTTCTCAATTTATTTCTACTTCATTGAAACACGATAATCAAATCATCAACCGTTTCGTGATCAAAATTATTGCTGAATCCTCCGACCAACAATACATCGATTTGCTTATTGACAAATTCAGTCAGTCCCGGCTGCGTGCTTTGATCGCGAAAGCATTCGGAAAAATCGGAACGGAAAGGGCGGTTCCGCTACTGATCGATGCTTTGTCAGATACAGCACATTCGGTTGTCGGGAATGCAGTGACCGCGCTTGGAGAAATCGGTGACAGCCGCTCAGTAGCGCCTCTAATTGATATCATTCAAAATCCTGACTCGCCATTCCGGGTAGAAGCCATTAATTCACTGGGACAGATTCAGGATACTGTGGCGGTTCAGCCACTCATTATTGCAACGAATGACAGCTCTGCCGACGTGAGACATGCCGCGATCTTCGTTCTTGGTCAGTTCGACCATCCGAAGGCAGAACAGGCAATTATTCTGAAAATGCGTGAAACTGAAGACCGAACACGACTAACAGCGATCGAAGCTGCCGCGAATTTTCAAAGTCCGAGCGTTATGGATGAACTGATCGATATGATACAGAACACCGATGGTCGCACGCGGGAAGCCGCTCGCCAATCACTTATCAACATAGGTAGTTCGGCTTTGCATGCTGTTTACGAAGCCATCGACACTGGCGACCCGGCGGCAAAAGCTCATCTGATTTTTGTTATCGGAGAAATCGGAACGAAAGAGGAAGTCAATAAAATCATTCCATTTCTTGATAATCCGGAGCCACAAATCCGGGCTACGACAGCCCGGGCGCTGTCGAAACTGAGCGCGAAACATGCTGTTCCTGATTTGATCATCATGCTACGCGACGCCGATGAATCGGTTCAATTAGCTGCTTCATGGGCTCTCGGAGAAATTGGCTCCCATGAGGCAGTCGAGGCACTTATTTCTGCGGCTGAAGGACAAAATGTGGCTTTGAAAAAAGAAGCAGCCATGGCTCTCGGTAAAATCAGAGATGAGCGGGCAATAAATCCACTGAAACAGATGCTTGTGCATGAAGATCACACGGTGCGTAAACAGGCAGCCAGCGCTCTCGGAGAAATCGGTTCTGATAAAGCAGTATTTCCATTGATTGAATCCTTTGCTGATAAAGATGCAAATGTCCGCCGTGCGGCTGAAGAATCAATTATTGAAATCGGTGAGCCGGCGGTAAAAGAGCTTGTTGCTGCATTAAATAATGAAAATCCGGTAGTACGTTCATCTGCTTTAAAATCAATTATTGAAATCGGAAAACCGGCTGTTCCGGAGCTGATAAGAATTCTGAACCGACCCGATCCACTGCTCCGTGAAAATGCCGTCTCGGCATTGACTGATATTGGCGCTCCGCGTGCGCTGGATCCATTGTTGAAGACTATCCGTGATCCTGAAGTAATAGTCCGACGGACGCTGGTCTCGACCATTCATGTCTTCTCAAATCCGCAAGTCATTGAGATACTTGTCAGAGCGCTGGAAGACGACGATCCGATTGTACGGGGTAATGCTGCAAATTCGCTGGGAATCATGGGTGATCCTTCTGCAATTCCGGCGCTGACTCATGCACTTTCGGATGAGGACCCTGCAGTGCGAACGAGCGCCAGAGATGCACTGATTCATATCGGGCAGCCGGCAGTGAAGCCTCTGATTTCACAACTGGGGAATGACGATCCTGCTGTGCGGCAGGAAGCGGCTATTGCTCTGGGTGAATTAAATAGCAATGCTGCAATTGCACCTTTAGCCGAGCGGCTCAGCGATCCGGAACCCAACGTCCGTGCTGAGGCTGCCGAGGCACTGGGTAGGCTGAATGCTCGCAAAACGATTTCTCTGTTGTTGCCATTATTAAACGATCCAAAGCCTGGTGTGAGACATAAAGCCGCGATCGCATTGGGTCGGCTTCGCGCCAAAGAAGCAATTCGTCCGCTCATCAACCTGCTCGATGATCCATATCCGGTGAATAACAGCGCTGCCGAAGCGCTGCGAATTATCACAAGCGAGCGTTTCGGCAAGAATCAGCAGCGCTGGAGGCAATGGCTTGAGTCAACTAAATAGTTGCTGAACGAAACTGCTTTATAGCGATCCTGCGTGGCAGGAAATGGAGAATCCTTTTTACTTACCTTCTTGTCCTTAAAAAGCATATTACAATTTAATAATAACTCCAAACAAACCCAGAATTACCCACTGTTAATTGTGATGAATTCCATGACCCATTTGGGTGATTTTTCATAGATTAGATAAAATCCGCAACAAACATTTTGCAAAACCGTATGTTGAACTGTATCAATAAGTCAAAAGGAAAATGAATAAATCTTGTGTTTGGAGGTAAGTATGGTTATGCGAATTCTTCTATGTGTAATCTTGCTTCTTGGCAGCGGATTCGCACACGGTGAAAC
This sequence comes from Candidatus Zhuqueibacterota bacterium, assembly GCA_014729735.1. Taxonomy (GTDB): domain Bacteria; phylum Zhuqueibacterota; class Zhuqueibacteria; order Thermofontimicrobiales; family Thiofontviventaceae; genus Mariaggregatimicrobium. The sequence continues at coordinate 3,340 of WJJN01000394.1, read as the reverse complement.
CATAGATGATTTCATATATAAAGCCGAAAAATTCCGTCATGATCATAAATTGGATATAGCTGTCCGCTTAATGAAAGAAGCAGTCAAATTACACCCCGAAAAACCTGAATCATACAGTTTTCTTGGGTATTATTTGGGGATTCAATCATATCAAAAGAAAAGCGATTATCTATTCAATTCGTCAATTAACCTATTAAATAAAGCGGTTTGTGAAGATCCACTAAATCCGATTTCCAGGTTTCATCGAGGTGTAACGCTCATTCGGTACGGAAAATTGGAAAAACACCTGCAACAGGGCATAGGCGATCTTGAACTGTTCCTTAATCTGTACTCATCCCGTTGTGAAAAATTATCATTCGAATTTTTATTGGAATCTTATGCTCATCTTGCCGAAGCACGGATGCAAATTCAGGAGCAACATAAAGCGATACTGGCGTGGGAAAAAATTATTGCTCTATCACCTGATTCGCCGCAGGCATCGCGTGCGGAGCAATACATTCAGCGATTTGAAACCGGAGAAAACTACGTAACCCTTCCTGTACAAAAAATAGATCCCAATTATGTCAAAAGTTTAGAACGACAATTGCAGAGATCGCCACAAAACGTCAACACCTTGATTGATTTAAGCGAAGCTTATTTTCATCTGGCAGAATATGATGCGACAAAAGGACTATGCCAAAAAGCGCTCGAATTAGATTACAACAATATCCGCGCAATTAAGCTGAGCGCTCTGGCAGCACTGAAGGACGAGGATTCGACTTTTCACAAGAACACCATTCAATTCAGTGAAATCTTGTTTAAGCTGGACTGTGCATTGAAAAACGCACCTGCGGATAAAGAGTTGCATTTGATACGCGGAATACTCATTGCGGAAATCTCACAAAATGAAAAAAGACTGCAACAGGCATTCAATGATTTGAATTATATTTTGAATAGTTATGCACCGGAATGTTTAAAAAAACAGGCGCTTCAATGGTTAGAGATCACTCATCAAAAAATGCTAATTACATCCTGGAATTATAATTCATTGGTTAATACAGTGGCACAAGATGCAAAACCTGAACAGAAAGAAGTTCAGATGTAAACTGCTATAATATAAATTGATAACCTAGAATATTAAAAAGCCCCGTCATCAATTGACCGGGGCTTTTTCTTATGGAGGAAAATTGAACACTTGTTTTAAATTGCAGAATTCAGGGCAGAAAGGACTCATTGATTTTTTCCAGTCCGATTTCCAGCATTGAAAGAATCTCCGTTTCATTGAATCCATCTTCCGGAAAGCTTGCGAGCTTAATTTCAAGATCAAAATCCGGGTTCAATCGTAGTACAAAATCTTGTATATGCTCACCCAGAATTTTTGCCATACTCAGATGGATACGTGGCAATATAAGTAAAATTCTATAATTCGCGTTATAGCTAACATAATCCGATTTGCGTAGAAACTTTCTGATGCCGAGCAATATATTTTTGAATAAATTTTTTCCTCTTTTTTGACTGATCCTTTTGAGATTATTAACATCAAGCGACATGACGGTGATGTTGTATTTAGCTCCGCGAGCTTTTTCGATTTCCGCAGCAAGATATTTCTTAAACCGGTCATTTGGTACCAGATTAATCTTTGCATCGGCAAAAATCTGTTCAATGGACTTTTTATGCAATGATACTGAATTTACAATTTTTATCTCATTATCTTTTAATTTCGGAATTGAAGCATTTTTTTCTGGTATATTTTGGGCTGCATTTTGTTTTTCGATGCGAGGATTCTTGAAAGCGAGATCTTTCGCTTTGTGATTGTTATCCTTTTTAAGTTGATTCGCTGCTTTTTCATTCGGACGTCTTTCTGCAAAAGTAAGGATGTTCTGAACGCGATAGATTACTTCAGCTTTTTGAAATGGTTTTGTTAAATAGTCGATTGCTCCAAATTCCAATGCTGACAATTTCAAATCGATTTCTTGTCTTCCCGTCAATATAATTACAGGAATTTTTTGACACTCTTTATCCCTTTTTATCCGTTTCAGCGCAGTGATCCCGTCAACTTCAGGCATGGAAAGATCCAGTAATATGAGATCCGGTGACTCTCTTTTGATCCGTGATAGAACATCCACTGCAGAATCGGCGGTGACAACCTGATATCCCTGTCTCTCAAATATGACAGTTAGCAAATGACGCGTGTTCGCTTCGTCATCAATAATTAGAATTTTTTTCTTCGTTTTATCTGTCATCTTCTTACCATTTCGATATTATTCGTTTGTCTCTGAATTCATGTCCTCTCTTTCGATTTTTATTAACAGACACGGAGATCCGTTTTTTTCGAACATAACGACAGTTTCTCCAATATATAGAATCTTCATATCCAGGAAATATTCGCCTTTTTGGAAATTGTTTTCATTAATCAGTGCCACACGAGAATTTTGTGCCCAAAAAAGATTTTCCAAAAACGGCTTTAACAAAAGCTCCTGATATTCTCCGCCGTTATTTTTTGGGTCCTTCAGATGATACATTGGAGCAAACGGATTACGACTCCATTTAAATGAAGTATACAATTCATCGAACGAAATATTCATTTCAGCAAGCACGACCACTGAATCCGCAGCTTTACCGGGAGTTGTGACAATGTCCGTTTGCGAGTTGCCATTCCTTATAAACAGAATTAATAAAATAAGCAAAACAAATTCAATTTTAAAGATTGTTAAATTCACATCACTTTCCTTTTACTGCAGTAGATAAATCATGCCATTTATTGTAGTCCGCACGGTTTCAAGACCGCTATCGGGCTCAATGTTTAGCCCGGAGACAGTCAAAGCTGGATACTGATTTCCAATTCGTTCAAGAAATTCTGCAACATTGCCAAATGAATCATTTAATTCCAGCCGGTAAGGTACGACCACCGTATTTGACATGACTTTCCCCCCGAAAAAATCCAGCCGGATGTTTTTATTATCGACGTTTGAACACGAAGCGATTAGCTCTTCCCTGATAATTCGTTCGAAATCCTTCTTGTTGGAATAATATGTACTCGCTGTCTTCAGACGTTTAAATTTTTTAGCTTGATGTCGGATTTTCGAGTATCTCGAAAACGAAACAGAAAGCTCTTTTTCGAGTTCGATCAGTTTTTGCTTGAATTTTGCGGTGCATTGATATGATTTGTCAAATCTGATTTTGTAAACGAATAATAAGCCAATGATAATAAGAATTCGTATGAAGAACTGCATCTTAAAATGAATTTGCATCTTGTTCACCACTGTTCAAGTTCACACTCAACTTCAAATCGCCAGGCGAAATCAGTTTTTCCTTTATTTTCGACTGAAATATTTTTAAGGAAACCGTTTTTCGCCATTTT